>CAJUJC010000070.1:0-8064 GCA_910586805.1 uncultured Erysipelotrichales bacterium
GTGTGAGAGGTCGAAAATAAATAAACAAATTATTTATTTTCTCCTACTCGATTTTGCATATTTATTCTACAAATGAGAAAATAAAGCTATAAATGAATATGGAGAAAGTATATGAAAAAAACACAAAATGATGATAATGTTGAACTGAAAAAAGAAAATCAAATACTTAAAGAACGAATTATCTACTTAGAATCTCTTTTAAAAGAAAATCAGATTGATTATTTAAGAAATGAATCTATAAATAAGAAGCAAGGAATAAAAGTTGAAAACATTACACAACAACATGCTATAGAATTTTATCGTGCATTTAAGGGAAGAAAAGATGTTTACAGTAAAAGAAGTATTTCTAAGGATGGCAAAGTTGGATATTATCCTCAATGTCAAAACTTTTGGAAAGATGAGATATGTCCAAAACGTGATAATAGAAAAATAAAATGTATAGATTGTAGCCATCGTTGTTGGAAACCTTTAAATCAAAGAGTTATGATGCAACATCTGATAGGAAGTAAAGAAGATGGTAGTGATGTTATAGGAATATATCCTATGTTTGAGGATGAGACGACAAATTTACTTGTTTTTGATTTTGATAATCATGAAATAGGAACTGATGGTGGAAATGTTGATAATGGATGGGTTGATGAAGTCAATGCAATAAGGAAAATATGTCAAATTCATAATATAGATATTCTTGTAGAAAAATCACGTTCAGGAAAAGGTGCACATGTTTGGATGTTTTTTGAAGAACCTATTCAAGCAAGTATTGTTAGAAATTTTGGCAGGGCATTATTAACAATTGGAGCTGAATCTATTAATTTGAAAACATTTAAAACATATGATCGAATGATACCCACTCAAGATCATTTATCTAATGATGGGTTAGGAAATTTAATAGCATTACCTTTACAAGGACAAGCAGTCAAAAATAAGAATAGTGTTTTTATTGATGAAACTTGGAATGCCTATCAAGACCAATGGAAATGTATTAAAGAAGTTAAGAAGATATCTTTGTCATTTGTAGAAGAAAAATTGAAAATATGGGGAAGTAGAGCCACTCTTAATATAAATAATGACTATTCTCAAAAAGAAAGACCTTGGATTAAAGATAATCATTTTTATAATACTGATGTAGAAGGGGATGTTAAAATTTATCAATCAAATATGGTATATATTGATAAGAGTAATTTAAAACCACGACTTCAAAATAAAATACGTTTATTAGGTGTTTTTCATAATAGAAATTTTTATAAAAGATTAAAAACAGGATTATCAGTTAGAGGAATGAATTCTATTGTTCAATGTTCTTATGATATTGATGAGTATATATGTTTACCAAGAGGGTGTTTGGTTACACTGATAGAGCAACTAGATAATAGTAGTATATCTTATCAAATTGAGGATTATAGAGAAAGAGGTAAGAGAATTGATGTTGAGTTTAATGGTCAATTATATGATAATCAAAATATTGCATGTCAAAGTATATTACAAGAAGATATTGGAGTATTAAATGCGACAACAGCCTTTGGTAAAACAGTTGTTGGAACTTATTTGATTTCACAAAGAAAAGTGAATACTTTAATTATTGTACATACAAGTCTTATTATGAATAATTGGGAAGATGATTTAAATAAATTTTTAAATATTTATGAAGATATACCAACTTATACAACACCAACAGGAAGAATAAAAAAACGAAAAAGTATTATAGGTAAACTTTATAGTAATCATAATTCATTGAATGGAATTATAGATATAGCTATAGTTAATTCTTTGATAAGTGAAGGTAAGGTTAAAGAATTAGTAAAAGGATATGGAATGATTATTGTTGATGAATGTCATCATGTGGCATCTGATACATTATATAATGTATTAAATGAAATAAATGCTAAATATATTTATGGATTTACTGCAACAGCTAAAAGAGAAGATGGAATGGAACAAAAGACGTTTATGCAATTAGGTCCAATAAAATATAAGTACACAACAAAAGAAAGAATTATAGAACAAGGTAGTAATCATTATATATATCCTCGTTTTACAAAATATATTGATTTAGAACAGAAAAAACATAATTTAAATGAAATATATCCATTATTAATAAAAGATGAAGTGAGAAATAATCAAATTTTAAATGATATTAAAGATTCTTTAAAAGAAAAAAGAACACCATTAATTATTACGAAATTTAGAGAACATGCTGAGTATTTTTATAACGAGTTGAAAAATGAAAGTGATAAAATATTTTTGTTGATTGGTGGAAAAGGTCATAAAACAAATCAAATGATTAGAGAAGAGTTAAAAAATGTTTCAATTAAAGAAACTGTTATTTTAGTAGCAACTGCTCAATATGTAGGTGAAGGATTTAACTTTCCTCGTTTGGATACTTTGTTTTTAACAGTACCTATATCAGTGGAAAGCAATATTGAACAATATTCAGGTCGTTTACATAGAAATTTTGAAGGCAAGCAAGATGTTATTATTTATGATTATGTAGATTCTCATGTAGTTGTATTAGAAAGAATGTATCATAAACGAATGAGAACATATAAGAAAATGGGATATGAAATATGCACAAATATTCATATACATCAAAATGATATACAAATGATTTATGATTCTTCTAATTATCAGGATATATTTGGTCAAGATGTTATAAGTGCGAATAGTGAAATTATTATTTCAAGCCCAGGTTTAAATCAAAAGAAAGTCAATTATTATCTAAAATTATTTGATTTCAAATTACAAAAAGGTACTAAAATAACAATTTTAACTTTAAATGAAAATTCATATCCAAATCAGATGATAGAAAAGACAAAACTTTTAATTGATTTACTAAGAAGTAATGCAATTCAAGTTATAACCAACGAATCATTATATGAACATTATGCCATTATAGATAAAGAAATTGTGTGGTATGGAAGTATGAATCTATTATCTAAAGAAAAAGAACAAGATAATATGATAAGATTGTTAGATAAAAAAGTTGCGAATGAATTTATGGTAAATTCTTTTAAAGAGCAATAAGCTATATTAAGTATCATTGTATTGTGCATTGATACTTTTTTATATAAAATTATACTCTTTATGTATGATAGTATTTTTTGTTTTAATAATGTATTTTAAGCATTAAAAATCAGTTAATATGATATTAAATTTGAAAAAAGATATAGATTTGTGCACTTTTTGAAGTAAAAAAATACGACAAATTTGTCTCTTGATAATAAAGAGATTAAAAATATACTGTATATATAAAAGAAAGGAAGGAAATAAAAAATGAAAACTTTAGGTGAAAAGGTAAAAGAATTAAGAATATTGAGTGGTTATTCTCAAGAAGAATTAGCTGATGAGATAGGAGTGTCAAGAAGAACAATTCAAAGAATAGAAAATGGTGAGCATGAAGTTAAATATTATATACTATTTCAATTGGCATCTTTTTTTGGAATTGCAACAGATTATTTATTTGGTTTTGTAGAAAAAGAAAATATTTTATGGATGAGGGAAGATATAATTTATAAAAATAGTATGTAAGATACATAAATAAAGAACAAATGATAGAAGGTCAAAAATATTATTATATGTATTTTGATAAAAAAGAAATTGGAGGTATAACGAAGCGGGTTAGTTTTACTGATGAGTCGTGTAAGTATGAAATTAGACAATTGAGAGAAATGTTTTCTATAGAAATAGAAAGTTATCTCAAAGAAAATAGTAGGCTAATAATTATAAATCACAAAAAAGATATAAAATGAGTTTTTATTTATGCAGGTCAAATTATTATAAAAAAAGAATTATGTGATAAATATTTAAATAGTTTTACTATGTTTAAGGTTTGAAGTGGTCATGAATTATCAGTTTTACATAAGATTTTTAATAAGTAACCTATAAAATATTTTTATAATAATCAAGTTTAGAGATATCAACAATATATATCTTTTTTGTTTAATATACTAAACTTTTAGTTTAAAAAGCATTGCTTTCATATGTCAAATTATGTATAATAATAAAGTGTTATAAAAAGATACAAAATGTTTAGTATTGGTAAACAAATGGAGGAGTTATATGAATTTAGGTAATAAACTTAAGGAATTAAGAATATCTAATGATTTAACATTAGAGGAGTTAGCATCGCGAAGTGAACTGACTAAGGGTTTTTTATCACAAGTTGAAAGAAATCTAACAAGTCCAAGTATATCAACACTTGAAGATATATTGGAAGCATTAGGCACCAATTTACCAGAGTTCTTTCAAGAAGATAATGATGAGCAAATTGTTTTTCATACACAAGATTTTTTTGTGGATGAGAAAGATGAATATACAATAGAATGGATTATTCCAAATGCTCAAAAAAATGAAATGGAACCTATTTTATTGACACTTAATGCTAAGCAAAAATCAAAAATGATGGAAAGTCATAGTGGTGAAGAATTTGGTTATATATTAAAAGGGAATGTTATGCTTATTAGAGGAAATAAGAAATATAAACTTAAAGCAAAAGAAACGTTTTATATAACTGGAAAAAGTTCACATTATTTAGAGAATATTGGAACAAGTGAAGCTAAGATTCTTTGGATTACAACACCACCTATGTTTTAATATATAGTTTTAAAGGAGAAGGGATAATGGATCAAAAACAAGCATTAATACAATTTAGAAATATTGTTAAGGATTTTGATGGACAAATTGTTTTAAAAGGAATTAATTTAGATATATATGAAAATGAGTTTGTAACTCTTTTAGGACCATCTGGATGTGGTAAAACAACTTTGCTTCGTATTCTTGGGGGATTTATTGAAGCAACAGAAGGTGCAATTATCTTTGATGGAGAAGATATTAAAGATTTACCACCATATCAAAGAGAGTTAAATACAGTTTTTCAAAAATATGCACTCTTTCCACATATGAGTGTTTATGAAAATATTGCTTTTGGATTAAAAATTAAGAAAATGAGTAAAGATGTTATTGAACAAAAAGTTATGAGAATGTTGAAACTTATTGGATTAGAAGGTTATGAAAATAAAAATGTTACAATGCTTTCAGGAGGGCAACAACAACGTATTGCCATAGCAAGAGCATTAGTTAATGAGCCTAAAGTTTTGTTGTTGGATGAACCATTAGGGGCATTAGATTTAAAACTTAGAAAAGAAATGCAATATGAATTGAAAAGAATCCAACAAGAAGTAGGGATTACATTTGTTTATGTCACACATGATCAAGAAGAAGCCTTGACTATGTCTGATAAAATTGTTGTTATGAAACAAGGGGAAATTCAACAAGTTGGAACACCTGTTGAAATTTATAATGAACCAACAAATAGATATGTAGCTAATTTTATTGGTGAAAGTAATATTATTAATGGAGTTATGGTTAAAGATTATCTTGTTAAATTTGATGATCATGAGTTTGAATGTGTTGACTTTGGATTTAAAGACAATGAAAAAGTTGATATTGTTCTAAGACCAGAAGATTTAGATATTGTATCAGTCGAACAAGGAAAATTAACTGGTGAAGTTGTATCAGTATTATTTAAAGGTGTATGGAATGAAGTCATGGTAGAAACAGTGCCTGGAACAACTGTTAAGGTGAATATGAATGTGATTTCTAATCGTGATGTTGAAAGTGAAATAAGGGATGAGAAATTAAGTGCTAATGATTTCTATGTTGATATTGACGAAGTGACTTCTTTAGATGATAAAGATATCATTGCACGTGCTGATGCTCAAGCATGGAATCCAATTGATGATACATATACATCAATTACAAAAATTGAACATAATTTAAAAGAAGAATTAGGAGAATATCAAGTCATATTCTTTACAGCTTCTGGATTATCAATCACAAGAAAAATTATTGTTGTGGATCAAAAGTTTATTAAGAATGAAAAGGCAAATGAAGCAGTGAGTGCATTTAACTTCTTTAAAACAGTAGATGAAATTAAAGAATCAGTGACATTAGATACAGATTTAAAAACATGGGCAAATGCTATGGGATGGAAATTATCTAATGAAGATGAGGCTGTTGATATTTATGTTGACTATGATTTTGATCCTGAAAATATTAAAGTTGGAGTCTATCAAGTCAAGTTCTCAACTGAAGGTAGAGAATTAAAGGTTCATACAACTGATTTTATTGAAGAAGGGCAAGAGGTCGGTTTAACATTTAGTCCTGAAGATATTCATGTTATGGGGAAAATGGTGTTTTAGATGAAAAAGTTTTCACACTTAGCACTTCCTTATATTGTATGGAGTGTTATTATGCTTTTATTACCAATGTTGTTAATTGCTTTTTATTCACTTACAAACAGTGGTAATAGTGTTGTTAATTTTATGTTCACTCTTGATAATTTTAAGAGATTTTTTACCGACCTAGATTTCCTATTAATATTATGGAGATCTATTTCAATTGCATTAAAAACAACTGTTATATGTATATTGATTGGATATCCAACTGCATATTTTATTTCAAGATGTAGTGAACGTGTAAGTCATATTTTAGTTTTGGTTATTACTTTACCAATGTGGATTAATATGTTAGTTCGTACATATGCATGGATAGGTCTTTTATCAGATGGTGGAGTTTTTCAAACTTTATTAAATATGATTGGATTTGATAATCCACAATTGTTATATACTGAAGGAGCAGTTATGCTTGGAATGGTTTATAACTTTATTCCATTTATGATTCTTCAAATTAATACATCATTATCAAAAATGGATAAGTCTTTATTAGAAGCAAGTGCCGATTTAGGGGCTGATCCTAAAAAGACTTTTTGGAAAGTAACTTTTCCTTTGTCATTACCAGGGGTGATTAGTGGTATTTCGTTAGTGTTCTTACCAGCAGTAAGTTCATTCTTTATTCCAAAATTACTTGGTGGAGGACAATATTTCTTAATTGGTAATATTATAGAAAATCAATTTATTACTGTTGGGGAATGGAATTTTGGTAGTGCTATTTCAATGATTATGGCAGTGATTATGATGATTAGTATGTATGCTGTAAGACAAGTGGAATTACGTAACTCTGGAAAAGGAAAGGAGAAGGCTCATGAAAAATAATAAGCGTCCTATTGGTATTGTGATTATGACACTTATGATTGTCTTCTTTTACTTACCTATCTTATTTATGATTGTTTTTTCATTTAATTCTAGTAAGTCATTAACTCATTTTACTGGATTTAGTCTACAATGGTATCAAAAAATGCTGACTAATAATGCAATGATGGAATCTTTGTATATTACTATTTTAGTAGCAGTTTTAGCGACAATCATTTCTACAATTGTTGGAACAATTAGTGCAATAGGTTTATCAAAATCTAAGCGTATTGTTAAAGATTTAGTTATGCAAATTAATGATTTTCCAATTATGAATCCTGAAATTGTAACAGCAATTGGATTGATGTTATTCTTTATTACAACAAGAATAGAAAAAGGTTTATTTACAATGCTTCTTGCACATATTGCCTTTTGTATTCCATATGTTATTTTAAGTGTTATGCCTAAAATTCGTTCGTTAGATGCAAATTTGGCCGATGCAGCAATGGATTTAGGAGCAACACCTTGGCAAGCTTTGATGAAAGTTATTGTTCCTCAAATTATGCCTGGAATTGTATCAGGGGCATTGATTGCTTTTACAATGTCATTTGATGATTTTATTATTTCTTATTTTGTGACAGGACAAGGTATTAAGAACTTGAGTATTATGGTTTATACAATGTCAAAACGTGTGAATCCAAGTATTAATGCTATTTCAACATTGGTTGTTGTTTTGATTACTATTGTTTTGATTATTGTTAATGTTGTTCCTCTTATTAAACAAAAAAGAGAGAAAGCAGGTAGAATAACAAAAACAAAACCATTTGTTGTTGTGGGAATTGTCATTACTTTCGTTATTGGTATATTCGGATTTGGTATGACTCATATTGTGAGTGGAAATAAAAAATATGAAGGACAAACTTTATATGTTTATAATTGGGGAGAATATACTGGAGAAAATATTATTGGTCAATTTGAAGAAGAAACGGGTTGTAAAGTTGTGATGGATTTGTTTGACTCTAATGAACAAATGTATATT
>CAJUJC010000070.1:8074-11864 GCA_910586805.1 uncultured Erysipelotrichales bacterium
GGGTTGCTAATGGAGAGTCTTATGATGTGCTTGTTCCTAGTGATTATATGATTGAAAGATTAATACAAGAAGATTTATTACAACCATTAGATCAAGATAAGATAACAAGTCTAGATTTACTTGCAGATGGTGTTAAAGGTTTGCCATATGATTCTCAAAATGAATACTCAGTTCCATATTTTTGGGGAACTGTTGGTATTGTTTATGATAAGACAAAAGTAGATGTAGCTGATTTAGAAAAAGATGGTTTTGATATTTTTAAAAATGAAAAATATAAGGGTGATATTTATTTATATGACTCAGAGCGTGATTCATTTATGATGGCTTTAAAGGCATTAGGGTATTCAATGAATACGAAAGATGAGAATGAATTAAAAGAGGCTTTTGAGTGGTTAGTTGAATGTGTTCAAACTATGGAACCTGAAATTGTTACTGATGAAATTATTGATAACATGGCTCAATCAAGAAAAGCACTTGGCCTTGTTTATTCAGGGGATGCAGCTTATATTATGAGTGAAAATGAAAATATAGGTTTTTATGCACCACTTGAAGGAACGAATCTTTGGTCTGATGCAATGGTTATTCCTAAAAATGCTAAAAATGTGGAGTTAGCTCATGAGTTTATTAATTTTGTATCTCAATATGAAGGAGCAATGGATAATTCAAGCTATGTTGGTTATACATCACCAAATCAGGAAGTTATTACTGAATTAAGTAAGGATGGTGGAGATTTCCATGGTATTAATGCTTATCTTCCTAGAACAGGATATGATAAGGATGAAGTCTTTAACTATGATGAAAATACAAGAAAGATGATAGCTGAATATTGGAGCAAGGTTAAAGTGGCTGCTTCTAATGCAAATTAAGTTTAATCATTTTCTCTTTTTGATAAGAGAGGAGATTAAAAATCCAATTTTTAAAAGAGTGAAGAATATGAAAATAAAGTTGGAAAAGTTTAAATAAGGTTTATGAATAAAAGGTTTGGTTTCTATGATTTTAGAAATACAAATCTTTTATTTTTAATAAAATTAAATAATTAATTAAATTAATTATTTACAAAAATGAGAAAGGATGATAAAATGTGATTAAAGGAGGAATGGATAATGAATGATGGGTTATTTAGTTCGAATGCAGAAGAAATTAAGTTTTATATTGCAGAAATGCTTAGTGATGGAGAAATACATAATAGAGATAAAATTAGAGAATATGTTATAGAACATTTTCATGATCGAAACATACTGACTGAGGGAATGTTTACAGGAGCTCTTCGTAGTTTAGTTGAATCTAGCCAAGGAGCATATATAATTCCTCAACGTGGCAAATATCAAAAAAAGATTCATAATAATATTGAATCTCAAACAAAACAATTAATTGATGAAACGATAGCAAAACTTAATATCATTTGTACACAAAATGTTTTAGAACTTAATGAAAATGATATTCAATCTATTCATAAGAATAGAAAATTATTAGAAATGTTAAATGAATTTAAAAATACTCTTTAAAAAATAAGGGATGATAATGACATATCGATAAGAAAGTGAAAGCATAAAAAGTTTGTATAAAAAATGTTACCTTTCACTTTTATTTGATGTGTTGTGTGGTCAATGAAAATATTTTTATAAATATGAAATAATGAAAGGAGATTTTTATGAAAATTTATGTTTTTCAAACTGAAAAAGAGTTAGATACATTTGTAGGACAACATATTATTGATTTTATTCAAGAAAATGAAAAGCCAGTGATTGGCTTTGCAACAGGTTCTACACCTCTAGGAGTGTACGATTATTTTATTGATGCTTATCAAAATAAAAATGTTGATTTTTCAAAGGTTGTAGCATTTAATTTGGATGAGTATGTAGGTGTGGAAAAAACACATCCAAGAAGTTTTGCGACAGCTATGAGAGATTCTCTTTTTAAGAAGATTAATATCAAAGATGAAAATATTCATGCTTTAAATGGTAAGGCTGAAGATATGAAAGAAGAATGTTGTAGGTATGATAGGGAGATTGAAGATAATCCTATTGATATTCAAATTTTAGGGATTGGTATGGATGGACATATTGCATATAATGAACCTGGAAGTCCTTTTGATGGAGGAAGTCATGTGGTTGATTTGCATCAGGAATCTATTCAAAGTTCATTAGATTATGGATTTGATAGAATAGAGGATGTTCCTACACAAGGGGTCACTCAAGGTATTGCTACAATTATGAAAGCAAAACAATTAATTATGATGGCAAAAGGTGAAAAGAAAGCAAAACTTGTTAAAAGAATGTTGAAAGGCGAAGTTAGTGAAGATTTTCCAAGTTCAATTATTCAAAGACATGAAAATGTGATTGTTGTATTAGATAAAGAAGCAGCCAAATGTTTGAAGGAGGAAGACTATGAAAGGTGTTAAAATTGTTACTATTGGAGGTGGAAGTAGTTATACTCCTGAACTGATAGAAGGATTTATTAAAAGATATGATGAATTGCCAGTTAAAGAATTATGGTTAGTTGATATTGAAGAAGGAAAAGAGAAACTTGAAATTGTTGGTAATCTAGCAAAACGCATGATTAAAAAAGCTGGTATTGATATGGATATACATTTGACATTAGATAGACGTGCAGCTTTAAAAGATGCTGATTTTGTAACAACACAGTTTAGGGTTGGTCAACTTGATGCAAGGGAAAAGGATGAGTTGATTCCATTGAAATATGGTGTTATTGGTCAAGAAACAAATGGACCAGGTGGAATGTTCAAAGCATTACGTACTATTCCAGTGCTTTTTGATATTATTAAAGATTGTGAAGATTTATGTCCAAATGCTTGGATTATTTCTTTTACAAACCCTTCTGGAATTAATGCTGAAGCAGTATTTAGACATACAGGATGGAAGAAATTTATTGGATTGTGTAATGGTCCAGTGAATATGATTAAAGATATTGAGAAAATATTAAAGACAAAAGAAACAGATCAGGTTGATGTTAAAATTGGTGGTATAAATCATATGATTTATGCATTGGATATTCAAGTGAATGGTGTTGTTAAAAATAAAGAACTTATTGATTGTATGATTGATACAGGAATGCAAGAATCTTTGAAAAATATTGTAGATATTCCTTTAAGTTCTGAGTTTATGAAAAGTTATGGATATTTAGGTATTGGTTATATCCGTTATTATCTTCAAAAACAACAAATGTTAGAACATTGTCAAGAAGATGCAGCTCATCATCGTTGTCGTGCACAAGTTGTTAAAAAGGTTGAAAAAGAATTATTTGAAAAATATAAAGATGAGAACTTAGATGTGAAACCAAAAGAATTAGAACAACGAGGTGGTGCATATTATAGTGATGCAGCTTGTAATTTGATTTCTTCTTTATATAATGATAAAGGAGATATTCAAGTTGTAGATACATTGAATAATGGAGCTATTTCGAATTTGCCTGATGATGTTGTTGTAGAAGTAAGTAGTGTGATTACAAAAGATGGGCCAAAACCAATAAAAGTTGGAGATTTACCTATACAGGTTGTAGGATTGATTCAACAATTAAAAGCATTTGAAATTTTAACAACAAATGTCGCAGTGAGTGGAAATTATAATGATGCACTTGTAGCTATGAGTATTAATCCTCTTGTGCAAAGCGAAATCACTGCTAAAAAGATTTTAGATGAAATGTTAGAAGCACATAAAAAAGACTTGCCACAATTTTTTAAGTAAAATGAATCTCGTAGATACTGTATCTATGAGATTTTTTTATTTATTAAGAATTTGGATGCGTCAGGTAAAAATACTTAAAACAGGTA
>CAJUJC010000071.1 GCA_910586805.1 uncultured Erysipelotrichales bacterium
ATTTTATTATGATAAAACATGAAGGACAAAAACGCAAAAGTGGAGAACCTTATACAATTCATTTGATATGGGTTGCATATATTCTTTCGACTTTACAAACAGGCCCAACGACAATTGCAGCAGGTTTGTTGCATGATGTGATGGAAGATTGTGATGTGTCTCATGATGAGATGGTTGAACGTTTTGGTGAAGAAATTACATCATTGGTTGAAGGTGTAACAAAAATCAATAAGATGTTGTTTAAAGATGAATTAGATTTTTCAGCTGAAAATCATCGTAAGATTTATATTGCAATGGCTAAGGATATTCGTGTTATTTTGATTAAATTAGCTGATAGATTGCATAATATGCGTACTCTTGGATTTATGAAACCTGAAAAACAACAACGTATTTCAAGGGAAACTTTAGAAGTTTATGCACCTATTGCTCATCGTTTGGGTATTAATGATATGCGTATTGAATTAGAAGATCTATGTCTTTATTATTTGGATCCTAAGGCATATCAGGAAATCTCTGATTTGTTGGAACGCAAAAGAAGTGAGAGAAAAGATTCTGTTGATAAGATGATGGAGTCTGTAAAAAAACTTTTAAATGAGAATCATATTGGTTATCGTATGAAAGGTAGGGCAAAGCATATTTATAGCATCTATAAGAAAATGGTTATTAAACATAAACGTTTTGATGAGCTTTATGATTTGAATGCTTTGCGTGTGATTTTAAAAGATAAAATGAAATGTTATGAGGTATTAGGTATTATTCATGATTATTATCGACCATTGCCTGGACGTTTTAAGGATTATATTGCAATGCCTAAGCCTAATATGTACCAATCTTTACATACTGCAGTTGTTGGAGAAGATGGACATATTTTTGAAATACAAATTCGTACTGAAGAAATGGATGATTTGGCAGAACGTGGCGTTGCATCACATTGGAGTTATAAGGAAGGAAAAGATTATTCATCTAAACAAGAACAAAAGGACATTGTAAATAAGTTACAATGGTTAGGAGATTTTATCACGTTAAGTGATGAAATTAAAGATGGTGATGCAAAAGAATATTATGATACTTTAAGAAGAGATATTTTTGAAGCAAATGTTTATGTTATGACCCCACAAGGAAAAATTGTAGAACTTCCTAATGGGGCTACACCAATTGATTTTGCGTATCGTATTCATACAGAAGTTGGTCATCGTGCAGTAGGGGCGATTGTTAATAATGTTATGGTACCTATAAATACTGTTTTAAAAACAGGTGATGTTTGTGAAATTAAGACAAATAAAAATTCTGGACCCAATGAGGATTGGTTAAAGTTTGTACGAACTGCTGGCGCAAGAAATAAGATTCGTCAATATATTTCAAAACAGGATGCAGAGACATATAAAGAAACAATTGAAGAAGGAAAAAAACTTTTAAAAGATGAGATTAAACGTCGTCAATTGGATGAAAAAAAATATATGGATCCTGAAACATATAAATCATATTATGGTTCATTTGGTGCAAAGAATTTTGATGATTTGATGCTTGTTATTGGTAAAAAACAAGCAACTGCAACAACTTTATTAGAAAAAGTTGTCCCTAGCCATACTGGTTTCTTTGATAATCTTGCAAAAATGTTGAAGAAAAACAATGATACTATTCAAAAACAATCTAAAACAACAAGATTAGGGATCAGTGTAAAAGGTGTAGATGGCTTAAAAATTCAATTGTCAAAATGTTGTAATCCAATCCCTGGCGATTTTATTGTTGGTTATGTTTCAAAAGGACAAGGAATTAAAGTTCATAGACATGATTGCCCTAATATTCAAAATGTTGAAAAGGGAAGATTGATTGATGTTTATTGGGATTATACAAATATTACAGAAAAGCGTTTTGAAGTTGATATTGAATTGATTGCATTAGACCGTCCTAATTTATTAAATGATATTATGATGGTGTTAGGTCAGGTGAAAGTTAATATTTTAAATATTAATGCTGGTGTTCATGATATGGAAGCCAATATTCAATTAAAATTATCTATTGAAAATGCTGAAATGTTGCAAGTAACGATAGATAATCTTAATAAGATTGCAGGTATATATGAGGTAAAAAGAGTTATTCATTAATTGAATAACTTTTTAAATTCCAAAAATGAAAGAGCTTTCAAAACGATGAGAAAGTGTGTTATAATAAAGCCAAGGAAGGATGAAAGGAGGTTTTAAAGATGAAAACTTATAATAAAAAAATGATAAAGAGCGATTTAAGACCAAATTTTATGAGAATTAATTTAAAAAAAGAGTTTAGATTAAAAAGAAATATTCTACCACCAAATATATAAATGATCATAATTTCTTTTATTATTAAAATCAAAAAATATCTAAAATCAAAGAAAAATTTGGTATAAATGATTTGGATTTTATTAATATAGATAAAACTTTTAAACACTATTAGAGGTATTTTATATGAAAAATAAAAAAATCAAAAATATTATAAAGATATTTATTATGATTATCATAGGTATATTTATATTCTTTAAGATTAATGAACCATATGCATATCTTGGAATATTTGTAGAACAAATTAATGAAAAAGAAGATTCTTTAGAATTGAAAATGAGTTTTGCATCAAGTATTGGATATTTTCAGTCTTATAAACTAAAAGAAACTGATGATGGAAAATATGAATTAAAAATAAAGGTAACTCCATTTGAGTTTAGAGGAAAAATTTGGCCACAAACAATAGTTATAAATGAAAAACCAGAGTCCATTAAAGCTATAGAATTAACTGATGGAAATCGTTCTAGTATTATTTATCCAGATTATTTAGATTAAATAGGGATGTGGTGAAATAAAATATTGAGAAAGTTTGTAATCAAAAGAAATATTGAAGTCTCGTTATTATAGTCTTACTTTTTTTGAATTGTGTATTGCATTTTTATAACTAATCCATTATAATCCCATTATAGTCTGTTGAAGAAGATTAAATAGTCAACATTTCATAGAGAGATTGTGGCTGGTGAAAACAATCAAATGGAAACTATGGGACACTTTGGAGGATGTTATGAAAGTAACCGTTTGTCGCGTTAAGACATAAAGGGCATACATATGTATGAACTAAGGTGGTACCGCGTGAATAACGTCCTTAGATAGGACGTTTTTTTATTTTATGAAGGAGGAGATATTATGGCATATAGTGCACCAAGAGGTACAGTTGATATTTTGTCTGATCAATCAGGGAAATGGCAACAATTAGAGCAATTGTTAAGAACAATTTGTGCAAATTATAATGTAAAAGAAATGAGAACACCTATTTTTGAACATACTGAATTGTTTACAAGAGCAGTTGGAGATACAACAGATGTTGTTACAAAAGAAATGTATTCTTTTGAAGATAAAAAAGGACGTTCTATTACATTACGTCCAGAAGGAACAGCTGGTATAGCAAGAAGTTATGTTGAACATAAGTTATATTCTTTACCAGAAAAATTACAAAAGTATTATTATATGGGTCCTATGTTTAGATATGAAAGACCACAAAATGGAAGACAAAGACAATTTCATCAATTTGGTGTGGAAATGTTAGGTTTAGAATCTCCATATACTGATGTAGAAGCAATGGTGTTAGCAGTCACTGTTGTTGAGGCATTAGGGTTAAAGGATATTAAGTTACATATTAACTCATTGGGTGATGATGAATCAAGAGATGCATATAGAGATGCATTAAAACAACATTTTCAACCTGTTTTAAATGAATTGTGTTATGACTGTAATCAAAGATTTGAAAAAAATCCTTTACGTATTTTAGATTGTAAGGTTGATAGAGATCATCCTACAATGAAAACTGCACCAAAAACAATTGATTATTTAAGCGAAAGTGCTAAAGCACATTTTGATAAAGTTTGTTCTTTATTAGATGATTTGGAAATTGATTATGTTGTTGATACAAACTTGGTTAGAGGTTTAGATTATTATTCACACACTGTTTTTGAAGTTATTTCAGATGATCCTAAATTAGGTGCAGGAGCAACAGTAGGAGCAGGAGGACGTTATAATACATTAATTAGTGAATTAGGTGGACCTGTTGTTCCAGGTGTTGGTTTTGCTTTTGGTATGGAAAGATTAATGATTGCAATGGGTGATGAAATGGTTGAAGAAGATGGTTTAGATGTTTATATTATGCCATTAGGAAATGAAGCAAAAGATTTATCTATGCAAATTATTACAATGTTAAGAGCAAATGGCTTTACTTGCGATATGGATCAATGTGATAGAGGATTAAAAGGACAATTTAAGTCTGCTGATAGATTTCATGCACATTTTTCTATGATTATTGGAGAAGATGAAGTTCAAAAAGAAGTTGTGAATATGAAATGTAATCATTCTAAAGAACAAACAATTGTTCCTTTAGAAAATATTGTTGAGTTTATTGAAAAGCATTATGAAGGAGGACATCATCATGAATAGAACACATCATAATGGTGAATTAAGAATTGAACATATCAATACAGATATTCAATTAATTGGTTGGGTTGCTAAGAAAAGAAATCTTGGATCTTTGGTTTTTGTAGATTTAAGAGATAGATATGGAATTACTCAAATTGTTTTTAATGAATCTTTTGAAGAAAGATTAAAAGAAGTCAAAAATGAATATATTTTACAAGTTACTGGTAAAGTCATTGAAAGATCTTCAAAAAATCCAAATATTCCAACAGGTGATATTGAAATTGAGGCAGTTGATTTTGTGATTGTTAATAAGGCAAAATTAACACCAATGATTATTGCTGATGAAACTGATGCATTGGAAGAAACAAGAATGCAATATCGTTATTTAGATTTAAGAAGACCAGTGATGCAAAATAATTTAATTACACGTCATAAAATCACACGTAGTATTCGTGAGTATTTAGATAATTTGGATTTTGTTGATGTGGAAACACCTTATTTGAATCGTTCTACACCTGAAGGGGCAAGAGATTTCTTGGTACCATCACGTGTACATAAAGGAAGCTTTTATGCTTTGCCACAATCTCCACAATTATTTAAACAATTATTGATGGTATCTGGACTAGAAAGATATTATCAAATTGCACGTTGCTTTAGAGATGAAGATTTACGTGCGGATAGGCAGATTGAATTTACACAAGTTGATGTGGAAATGAGTTTTATGGATACAAATCAAGTGTTAGAAATTGGAGAAGGTTTAGTCGCAAAAGTCATGAAAGATGTGAAAGGTATTGATATTGAGCTACCTTTAAGACGTTTAACTTGGCATGAAGCTATGGAAACTTATGGTATTGATAAACCAGATACACGTTTTGGTTTAAAATTAGTGAATTTAAATGAAACAGTGAAAGATGTTGATTTTACAGTATTTAAAAGTGCATTAGAAGCTGGTGGTCATGTTAAGGGAATTAATGTTGTAGGAGAAGCTCAAAATTTCTCAAGAAAGAAAATTGATCAATTAACTGAACTTGCTAAAACATATAAGGCAAAAGGTTTGGCATGGTTAAAAGTGACTTCTGAAGGAGTACAAGGTCCAATTGCTAAATTCTTTAATGAAGAACAATTGCAATTTTTACTTACAAAAATGGATGCAAAAGATAATGATTTATTGTTATTTGTGAGTGATGCAAAGTATGAAGTTGTTTGTGATGCTTTAGCAGCAATTAGAAATTATTTAGGTAAAGAATTGAAATTATATGATCCTCATACTTTTGATTTCTTATGGGTTGTTGATTTTCCAATGTTTGAATATGATGAAGAAACACAAAGATACTATGCGAAACATCATCCATTCACTAGACCAAAAGATAGTGATTTAGATAAATTAGAAAGTGATAGAGAAAATTGTTTGGCAGATGCTTATGATATTGTTTTAAATGGTTTTGAATTAGGTGGAGGTTCTCAAAGAATCTATGAACAGGATTTACAAGAAAGAGCATTTAAAGCATTGAGTTTTACCCAAGAACAAATTGATGCTCAATTTGGTTGGTTTGTAGAGGCTTTCCAATATGGAACACCACCACATGCAGGTTTTGCACTAGGATTAGATAGACTTGCAATGTTGCTTTGTGGATGTGATTCTTTAAGAGATGTGATTGCATTCCCTAAAAATACAAGTGCAACTTGTCCAATGTCTAAAGCTCCTACTGAAGTTGTGAAGGCACAGTTAGATGAATTAGGGATTGGAGTTATTGATCATGAATAAACGAATTGAACGTGTTTTAAAAGAAATGGCTGATAGAGGAATGGATCATTTGATTATTTGCGATCCTTCTTCTATTGATTATTTGATTCATTATAGAAATGATCCTGGTGAAAGAATGTATGTATTGGTTTTATCATTGGATGGAAATCATACATTGTTTATGAATAATTTATTTTATTTAGATAAAGAATTAAATTTAGATATTGTATGGTTTAGTGATACTGATGATTATGTATCAATGCTGGCAAGTCATTTCAATGATGCCAATTGTATAGGAATAGATAAATTATTTCCAGCTAAATTCTTATTACCATTAATGGAAAAAATAAATGAGGAAACATGTTTTGAACTTGGTTCTCTTTGTGTTGATTATATTCGTATGAAAAAAGATGAAAATGAACAAGAATTAATGAGGGAAGCAAGTCGCATCAATGATTTGGCTATTGATCAAGTCATTCAGTTATGTGCAACAGGTAAGTTTACTGAAAAAGAAGTTGCAAATCAGTTGGCTGGTATTTATCAAACATATGGTTGTGAGGGATTTTCATTCTCACCAATTGTTGGATATGGAGCAAATGGAGCAAACGGGCATCATGACTGTGATGATAGTTTATTAAAGGCAGGAGATAGTATTGTCATTGATATGGGATGTATCTACAAAGGTTATTGCAGTGATATGACAAGAACTGTTTTTTATAAAGAAGTGAACGATAAACAAAAAAGTGTTTATGAACTTGTGAGAAAAGCAAATGAAGCTGCTATAGCAATCATTAAACCAGGTGTAAGATTATGTGATATTGATAAAACAGCGAGAGATATTATTGCACAAGGTGGTTATGTTGCTGAATTTAACCATCGTTTAGGACATTTCATAGGAAGAGATGTTCATGAATATGGTGATGTGTCTGCTGGATTTGATATGGAAGTTGAAGAGGGTATGATTTTCTCTATTGAACCAGGTGTTTATTTACAAGGCGAATTTGGTGTAAGAATAGAAGATTTGGTTTTGGTCACAAAAGATGGCTGTGAAGTTTTAAATTCTTATACAAAAGATTTATTAGTTATAGGTTAGGAGAAATCTTAACCTTTTTCTTTTTCTAAAATAAAAAGAGGTAAAATGTATTTACCTCATAAAATAATGAAAAATGGGGAAGATAAATAGTGTTATTCTTGAGCGTTAGAATTTTCTTTGTATTTTTCACTCATTAACTCATTATCAAAACTACTATTTGCTTCTTGGTTTTGGTTGTAACCTTTGTTTGCATTTTTCTTGTTTTTAGATTTTTTGTGACTCATATATTTCTCCTTTTTCTATTGACAATTATAGTATGTGATTTTTTAAAAAAATTATGAAAAAATTTTATTTAGGGTGATACTTTTTTTCTAAATTATGATAGAATAGAAAACGAGGTGATAATCAATGTATTATTTTATTGGAATCAAAGGTTCTGGTATGGCTTCACTCGCAACTATTTTATTTGATTTAGGTTATGAGGTTGCAGGTAGTGATATTGATAAATATATATTTATAGAAGATGAGTTGAGAAAAAGAAACATTCCTATTTATTCTTTCTGTAAAGATAATATTAAAGATGGATATCATGTTGTGATTGGAAATGCTTTTGATGAATCGAATGAAGAAGTAAAGGCTGCAAAAAACAATCCTCACGTTATTACACATACGTATTATGATTTTTTAGGTGAATTGATGGAAAAGTATATTTCTATTGGGATTGCAGGAACACATGGAAAGACAACAACAACAGGTATGGCCTATCATTTGTTTAAAGATTTTGATAAGACATCAGTGTTGATTGGGGATGGAACAGGGCACGCAGTGAAAGATAGCAAGTATTTTATTGCAGAAACTTGTGAATATCAAGATCATTTCTTGCATTATTATCCAACATATGCTGTGATTAATAATATTGAATTAGATCATGTTGATTATTTTAAATCAATGGAACAATATACTCGATCTTTTGAAAAGTTTGCAAATCAGGTGAAAGATACTGTTGTTGTATGGGGAGATGATCCTTATTTACCAAAATTAAATTATACAACAAGAGTTTTAAAATTTGGTGTGAAAGGTCATAATGATATTGTTGCTAAGAATATTATCAATAATGATTATGGTTTATCTTTTGATGTTTATATTCATAAAGAATTGTTTGGGCATTTTGCATTACCATTTTATGGAATGCATATGTTATATAATTCATTAGCTGTTATCACTTTAGGTTATTTAGAAGGGATGAGAGTTGATTATATTCAAGAAAGATTATCAACTTTTGAAGGTGTAAAACGTAGATATACTGTAAAGAGTGTTGGTGATGATATTTATGTAGATGATTATGCACATCATCCAACAGCAATAAAATTTGTGATTGAAGCGACACGTTCTCGTTATCCTGGAAAAAAGGTTGTTGCAGTTTTTCAACCAGATCGTTTTTCTAGGGGGTTAAGATTTGCAAAAGAGTTTGCTGAATCTATGGATTTATCAGATTATCCATTTTTGGTGCATTTTCCTGAAAATGCTAAAAAAGAACCAGGCATCGATATTGATATTCATGAAATCGGACAATATATTCCTAGAGCTAAAATTATTCATGAAGATGAAAATGCTGTGAAGATGTTAGCTGAGTATGAAAATGTTGTTTATTTATTCATGAGTAGTAAAGATATTTATAAGTTAGAAAATATGCTAATAGACTATAAAACATCACATGAGGCTGTTTGATGAGTACTTATTTTATGGTATATTAAAGGCATAGAAAGGAGTATTTATGGATTGGATAGAAATATGTTATTGTGTTTTGATTTTCTCAGGAGCATTTGCACTTTTATGCTTAGGACTAATGTTTATTCAAGTCTCTTCTACATTAAAGGAAGCAACTATTCTTATGAAAATGTCTGAAACAACAATAACAAAAATCAACCATATTGCTGATGACATTGATGAGAAATTAAAAATGCTTAATGCCCCTGTTGAGTTAGTGAGTGGTTTCTTTTCAAGAGGTTCTATGGGTTCAGGATTATTTGGTGGTTTAGGATTTTTGTCATCATTATTTAGAAAAAAGAAAAGGAAAGGTGAGTAAAAATGAAATTAGGTAAATTTATTATGGGATTAGGAATTGGGGCTGTTGCTGGATTATTGTTGGCTCCAAAAAAAGGTAGTGAATTAAGAGAAGATATTAAGAATGAAACTTTGAAAGCTTATGATAATGTAAAAAGTTTGACAAAAGAAGATGTTGAAGCTATGCTTGGTCAAACTATTGAAAGTGTAAAGAAAACAGTTGATGAATTTGATATAGATGTTTTTAAACAAACAACAAAAGAAAAATTAACTGAATTACAAGAAAAATTAGAGGAATTTGCTGGTAAGGTTAAAAAAACTGATCAATATGAAATGATTAAGGATACTGTTGTAGAAATTAGTGATAAGGTTAAAGAAAAGATTTTAGACACTCAAGTGACTGATTATGATATTGATGATTTGGAAGATGAAATCAATAATGTTGAAGAAAAATTGGAAGAAATGATTGAAGAAATCAAAGAATAGCAATAATGGGAAAAAATGTTACAATTTATGATGTTGCTACTGAAGCAGGTGTTTCTTTAGCAACTGTTTCTCGTGTTATCAATGGGTCAAGTGTAGTAAGAGAAGCGACTCGTGATAAAGTTATGGATGCTATTCAACGTTTAGATTTCAAGCCAAATCAAATTGCAAGAGGACTTGCAACAAGTAAGACAACAACAATTGCTATTGTTTTTCCACAATCATTATTTGCACATGTAAAAGATATGATTGGTGGTATTGGTGATACAAGTCGCCGTTTAGATTATAGTGTAACCATTTATACAACCGATGAAATAGGTGATGGTAATCCTATTGAATCAGTTATAGAAAAAGTTATTAAGTCAAGAGCAGATGGTGTTGTTTTGTTTAATAATGAGCAAATACAAAAGGAAATTGATTTAGTAAGTAAATATAAAATTCCATGTGTTGTTATTGGAAAACGTGTTTCTAATGAATTTATGGGCTCAATTTTTATTGATGCAAAACAAGTCACTTTTGATATTATTGATAGTTATTTAAATAAAGGAAAATCTGATATTGTGTTTATAAGTCCAAAACAAAATCTTGTAAGAACTGATGATATGTTAGAAGGTATGAAAGAAGCATATAGAAAACATGGATATTCTTTCGATGCTCATAAGCAAGTTATTGATACTTCAACGCATTATGAAAAGAGTTATCCACAATTTTTACAATATTTTAAAGAACATAAACATGATGTTGTTTTATGCGGATATGATAAAGAAGCTGTTGCTGTTGTTAATGCTGCAATTGATAATGGTATTCGAATTCCAGATGATATGGAAGTTATTGGTATGATGGATACAAGCTATGCTTTAATTTGTCGACCTTCATTAACATCTATTCATGTTCCAGTTTATGATATGGGAGCTATTGCTGTTCGTTTATTGACTAAAATATTAAATGAAGAGGAAATTGAGACAAAAGAAGTTTCGATTAGACATTTGGTGATGTCTAGAGAAACAACAAAATAACTTCTATTGATTAGAAGTGAAACAATTTTTAATGGATATTCGTTTGAATATTATATTTATATGTAAATGGATTGGTTTATCTATTATTTTAGGTGGTATATGTGGTGTTGTAGGTGCTTTATTTCATTTGTCTATTGATTATGTTACTGAAATGAGATTATTGCATTCATGGATTGTTTATTTATTACCACTAGGAGGAGTGCTTATTGTCTTTTTATATCACAGTTTTAAATTGGACTATGAACCAGGAACAAATACAATTATTCAATCTGTAAGACAACAAGACCATGTTCCTTTATTCTTAGCACCATCTATTTTTTTGGCAACAGTTATTACACATTTTGTTGGTGGTTCAAGTGGTAGAGAAGGGGCAGCATTACAGATTGGTGGTTCAATTGCAACAGGGATAGGAAAACTATTTCATTTTGATAAAAAGGAAATGTCAATGTTGATTATGTGTGGAATGAGTGCAGTCTTTTCAGCATTATTTGGAACACCAATTACAGCAACATTATTTTCAATGGAAGTGGTTAGTGTTGGTATCTTTTATTATGCAGCTTTTGTGCCTTGCTTATGTAGTAGTTTGGTTGCAATGCAAATTGCTCAAATATTTGGATGTCAGCCAGAAGTTTATCAAATTGTAGGAGTTTTTGATATTTCTTTTTTATCAGTATTAAAACTTGTTGGTTTTTCGATTGTAATTGCATTCTTTTCTATTATCTTTATATTAATGATGCATTATTCGCATAAATTATTTAAAGATTATTTTGAAAATCCATACAAGAGAGTTTTAGTTGGTTCATTTATTTTGTTAATATTAGTATTGGTTTTTGGTAAACATTATTTAGGTGCTGGTATGGATGTTGTAGAAAATGCTATTTATCATAGTGTGCATTCACATGATTTTTTGATGAAAGCTATATTTACTGCTATCACAATTGGTTGTGGTTTTAAAGGTGGAGAAATTGTTCCTACATTTTTTATCGGTTCAACTTTAGGTTATACAATGAGTAGTAT
>CAJUJC010000072.1 GCA_910586805.1 uncultured Erysipelotrichales bacterium
TACAAAAGCATCACGTTTATCTAAACAACGTGTAAAAGAATTAAAGCAAGTTTCCATTGATGTTTTAAATAAAGCCATTGCTCAAGGAGGAACAACCATTCATTCTTTTGATGCAAATGGGATACACGGATTATTTCAAGTTCAATTAAATGTACATACTAAAAAAGTTTGCTCCATTTGTCAAAGTGATATTAAAAAAATAATGGTTCATCAAAGAGGAACATATTATTGTCCAGTGTGTCAAAAAAGGAGGTATTAACAATGTTGCGTTGGGGAGTTTTGGGTTATGGAAATATAGCCAAACGATTTATTCAAGGATTATCACATAGTCAACAGGGTTATCTTTATGGTATTGCCTCTTTGACACCTTCAAAAAAAGAAGAATGTTTGAAGAAACATCCACATATCCATGTTTATGAAAACTATGAAGACATTTTAAATGACGAAAATATTGATGTAATATATATTGCCTTAAGACACAATGATCATTATAAGTGGTCTAAAATGGCTTTATTAAATGGGAAAGCTGTTTTATGTGAAAAACCAGCGACTTTATCTTCTCGCCAAACAAAAGAATTATGTGATATTTCTCAAGAAAACAATATCTTTTTTATGGAAGCAATGAAGACAAGATTTATTCCTTTGATTCATGATATAAAAACAATCATCAATCAAAAAGTATTGGGGGATATTATACGTATTGAAACAAGTTTTTGTAGTCAGGTTCCTTATGATGAAAAGAGTTACTTGTTTGATCATATTCAAGGTGGTGCATTATATGATGTAGGTATTTATAATATTGCCTTTTTATTGGATTTTATAAAAAGTTCAGTCACTGATTTGAAAATAAAAAGTGTAAAAGAGTATGGAATAGATGTTTATAATCATATAGAACTTATTTTTGAAAATGGTGAAAAAGGCATTATAGAATGTGCTACAAATACTTATGTTCCTAGACAATTGAAAATTGAGGGAACTTTAGGTATACTTGTTGCTGAACCATTTTATAGACCCATTGAGGCTAAGATAATATATAAAGATGGAAGAATTGAAACACTATATAAGGATTATCAATATGATGATTTTTATGGAGAAATTGAAGAAGTTCATCATTGTATTCGCAATAAACAATATCAAAGTCAACGTATGAGTCATGATGATTCTTTGAAAGCAATTCAACTTATTGAAAGAATAAGGGAGAATGAACAATGGTAAAAGTCATTGGAATTACAGGTTCTATTGCAGTAGGAAAAAGTACTGTATCTTCTTATTTGATAACACATGGATATCAAGTTGTGGATGCAGATCTTATTTCTAAAAATGCATTGTGTAAAGGAACAAGTTGTTATAAAAAAGTAAAAGATATTTTTCATTGTTTAAACGAAGATGGAAGTATTGATAGAAAAGCTTTAGGAAATATCGTTTTTTATGATCCAGAAAAGAAAAAAATATTAGAGGATATTATTCATCCCTATGTTGTAGAAACGATGAAAAAGGTTATAAATGAATGTCAAGATAAACTTATTTTTTTAGATGTTCCATTATTATTTGAAGCAAAGTTAGAATACTTATGTGATAAGATTATTGTTGTCTATGTTGATGAATTAACACAAATAAACCGATTAATGAAACGTAATCACATTGATCAAGAACAAGCCGATCATTTGATGAAACAACAAATATCTATTGAAGATAAAAGAAAAATGGGAGATTATATTATTGATAATCAACAAAATTTTGAAGATTTATATAAAGATATAGAAAGGGTTTTAAAGGAAATTAAAGATGAAGTTATATATGAGTGATTTATATCGTGTTGAATTACATTATCCATTAGATGAAGTTCAATTAGATACATTGTATTATTTATATCAGCCATTAATGGGTACACAAGCACTAAGTTTATATATGATGTTATATACAGAAGGAAAGAGAATGAAGCGTTTTTTAAAACCATCTTCTTTATCAAGATTATTATCATTTGTATCAGTCAATTTAATGGACTTGGAAAAAAGTATCAAAGTATTAGAAGCGATGGGTTTATTGAAAACATTTGTTAAAAGTGAAAATGAAATGACTCGATATATTTTTATATTACAATCACCATTATCTTTAAAAGCATTCTTTAAAAATCAAATACTTTTATCTTTATTAGAACAATCTCTTACAAATGAAGATTTCCAAAATACACTATCTTATTTTCAAACAACACTTCATGATTTATCAACATATGAAGATATAACAGCTAAATTTACAGATGTTTTTACAATTCAACATCATAAATTACATAAACCATTAAAAATAAAACAAGATCTTTTCAGTAAACAAATCCAAGACATATCAGTATCTTATGACATAGAATTTTTAAGACAATGTTTGATAGAATATCAAATTCCAAAATCATTATTTGAAAAAGATTTAACATTTATATCACAACTTGGTTTAGCTTATTCTATTGATGGAATGACTTTAGCAAGTTTGGTAAGAGAATCAATGACTTCTCAACAATTAGATAAACAATTATTAAAAACAAAGATTAAAAACTATTGTGAAATAGATTCATTATCTTCATTTCAAGAAGTTTATCATAAACAACCTTTACAATATCAAAGTGATTCTCATCAAAAAACACCCTTGTCTTTACATATGCAACATTTAGATAAAATAACACCATTTGAACTCTTACAAGAAAAACAAGGAGGAAAAGAACCTACATATCATGATTTACAAATTGCTGAGACATTAATGATGCAATTAGGGTTACAACCTGCCGTTGTGAATGTGATCTTAGAATATGTATTAGGTAAAAATAATGGTCGTTTATCTAAAAGATATTGTGAAGCAATAGGGGGTTCTATGGTAAGAAATAAAGTTCAAACAGCTATGGATGCTTATAATGAACTGATGAAAATTCGTGAAAATAAACAAGATGTTGAAATTAAACATGAAATAGAGGATATAAAAGAAGAGGATCAATTAAATCCAGAAGAAGTAGAAGCATTGCTTAAGGAATTAAGGGAGGAAATGATATGATAAAAGTAGGAGATTTATTAAAGAATGAGTCTGTGAATGAAATGAAAAAAGAAAGCTTGTTATTACTAAGTAAAGAAAAACATATTCAGGAATTTATGAAAAAGCATCAGTTAGATTCTTGTATGTTAGAAGATTACTGGGTGGAATTACTAGATTTTAATGATGATTATAAGACTTGTTTATCTTGTCCTTCCTTAGATCATTGTCCAAAAGATAGCAAAGGAATGAAAAAGGTGTTAGCTTATCATGACAAGGAAGTGGTTTTAGAATTAGAAAGTTGCAAGTATGGAAAATCTTTAGAAGATAGACGAAATTTATTAGAGAAGTTTGTGATAAAGAATGTCAAAGATGAATTATTATTAACGGATTTTTATAGTTTAGATCTTTTAAAAAAGAAAAACTATACACAAAATGAACTAATGACATTTGCACAAATTAAAAAATTTTTGAAAGATGATGGACAAAAGGGATTTTTCTTACATGGTGAAATGGGAGTAGGAAAAACAACTTTAATAGCTGGAGTTATGAATACTCTTGCAAAAAAAGGAAAGACAATTGGTTTTATTCATTTTCCAACGTATCTCGTTGACTTAAAAGCGAGTTTTTCTACAGGCGATAATCAAAATGCTTTAGAAAACTTATTAAAAGTAGATTATTTATTTTTAGATGAGATTGGTGAAGAGAATGTGACAACATGGTCAAGAGATGAAATATTATTGACAATCTTGTCATATAGGTTACTTAATCACTTACCAACATTTTTTACAAGTATGTATGGTTATAAAGATTTAGAAAGTGTGTATACTGTAAAAAAAGGTGATGAAATAAGGGCAAAAACAATAATTTCTAAAATGCAAGCGCTTAGCATTGAAATAATGCTTGACGGAGCAAAAATTAGATAATAGAATACCAACAAAGTGTAGAATACATTGATAAAATATGATAAAATTATAACATAAGAATGTATTGAGAGGAGAGTATAATAATGGTTAAATGTATTGGTGTTTTGACTTCAGGTGGAGATGCTCCAGGTATGAATGCTGCTGTGCGTGCAGTTGCAAGAACCTGCCTAAATAAAGGTATTAAAGTTTATGGAGTGAAACTTGGCTATAAAGGATTACATGATGGAGAATTTATAGAGTTTGATAATCATAGTACACGTAATATCATTAATATTGGTGGTACATTTTTAAAATCTGCTCGTTTTCCTGAATTTAAACAAGAAAAAGTAAGACAAGAAGCTATTGAACAAATGAAAAAAGTAGGAATGGAAGCATTGGTTGTTATTGGAGGAGACGGAAGCTATAATGGGGCTCTTAAATTAACTGAAATGGGGATTAACTGTATTGGTATTCCTGGTACAATTGATAATGATATTCCTGATACTGATTTTACAATTGGGTTTGATACTGCTTTGAATACAATTGTTGATGCATTAGATAAATTAAGAGATACATCAAGTTCTCATCAAAGATGTACAATTCTTGAAGTTATGGGAAGAAGATGTGGAGATTTAGCAGTTCATGCTGGTTTAGCTTGTGGGGCTGAAAGTATTATTACAAGTGAAGTTGGTTTTGATGAAGAAGAGTTAATTGCAACTTTAAAGAAATCAAAAGCGAGTGATAAAAAACATGCTATTGTTGTTATTACTGAACACATTACTGATGTTCATGCTTTGGCACAACGTGTTGAAGATGCTACAGGATTTGAAACAAGAGCGAATGTTTTAGGTCATATGCAAAGAGGTGGACGCCCTTCAGCAAGAGATAGAGTCTTAGCTTCTCGTATGGGGATTAAAGCTGTTGAGTTGCTTATCGAAGGAAAAGGGGGGCTTTGTGTAAGTGATGTCAAAGGTGAAATTGTAGGTTTACCAATTGAAGAAGTTTTAGGACATAGAAGAGCAGTTAATCAAGGAATTTATGATGATGTTTTAAAATTACGTTTTTAACATTTGAATAATAAAATTATAGGGTATAGGAGAATAGGGTAAGTATGAAAGAAAAAATGAAAAAGACAAAGATTGTTTGTACAATTGGACCAGCTTCGGAAAGTCCAAAAATGTTAAGAAAACTTGTAAAAGCTGGTATGAATGTTATGCGTTGTAATTTCTCTCATGGTGATTATGAAGAACACAAAGCGAAAATGCAGGCGATGCGTGATGTGAATAAGGAACTTGGTACAAATGTTGCTATTTTATTAGATACAAAAGGACCTGAAATTAGAACAGGAGATTTTGTTGGGGGCAAGACAGTTTTTAAAAAAGGTCAAGTGACAAGAATTTGTATAGAAGATATTGAAGGAACATCTGATCGTTTTACAATTACTTATAAGGATTTGTATAAAGATGTAAAACCAGGTGGATTTATTCTTGTGAATGATGGTCAAGTTGAGTTGCTAGTTGATCATGTTGATGGTAGCGATATTGTTTGTGTATGTGCAAATGATGGTGTTGTTAAGAATAAAAGAGGTATTAATGTTCCTGGTATTGAATTAGGATTCGAGTATATTTCAGAAAAAGATAGAGCTGATATTGAATTTGGATGTGAGGAAGATGTTAATTTTATTGCAGCATCATTTGTAAGACGTCCTCAAGATGTATTAGATGTTAAGAAAATTTTAATTGAAAATGGAAAACCAGGTATTCAAATTATTGCTAAAATTGAAAATAGCGAAGGTGTTGAAAAAATGGATGATATTATCAAGGTAGCAGATGGTATCATGGTTGCTCGTGGAGATTTAGGAGTTGAAGTTCCTGCTGAAGATGTTCCATTAATTCAAAAAGAATTAATTACAAAATGTAAAGCAGCAGGAAAAATAGTTATTACTGCGACTCAAATGTTAGAATCTATGCAAGAAAATCCACGACCAACACGTGCTGAAGTATCAGATGTTGCTAATGCTATTTTTGATGGTACTGATGCAATTATGTTATCAGGTGAATCAGCACAAGGGAAATATCCTGAAGAAGCTGTTATGGTCATGAATAAGATTGCTTTAAAAACTGAAGAAACATTAGATTATGGAGTGTTATACAGAAGAGCTGTAAGAACTGCAACAGATGATACTTCAGAAGCTATTTGTATGTCAGTTGCTGAAATTGCAAATAAATTTGATGTATCAGCAATTATTGCGTTTACTGAATCAGGATTTACTGCTAAAAAAATGTCAAGATATAGACCTGAATGTCCAATTATTGCAGCAACTCCAAATGGTGAAACAACAAGAAAGTTAGCATTAAATTGGGGTGTTAAAGCAGTAACATGTAAACATATGAATACAACTGAAGGTTTATTGCATTTAGCTGAAGTTATAGCAAAAGAAAATGATATTGAAGCTGGAGAAAAAATTCTTGTTACTGGTGGAACACCAGGTATTGAAGGTATGACAAATTATTTACACTTACTTACTGTAAAATAAGCGGGATTTTCCGCTTTTTCTTTTATCAAGACTTGACAAAATGAGTGAATAAGGTAAAATGTGTTTACAGGCAATAATTTAGGATATGTTTTTATAAAAGAATTGTTTAGAGAGAAGACGGTTGGTGAAAGTTTTTCAATGTTTATAAAAATACTCCCTAATAGGCTACACTCGAAAGAGAATGTCGTTGGTCGCGTTAAGACAAAGAGGTTATCGTAAGATAATAAAATAAGGTGGTACCACGAGATTTCGTCCTTTGGATGAAGTCTTTTTTTATGAAAGGAGGGAATGCAATGGAACAACTTGTCTTGTTGGATGATTGTCATGAAGAGGCTATGAATTTATATATTCATCATTTAAAAGAAGTTCAAGATATTTTACATGGAACAGGTTTATATTTTAGATATGGTCATGATTTTCAAACATGGGTTTTAAAACAAAAAGAACATCATCTCGGTATTCAAGTTGATGAAGATTTGGTTCCTTCAACGCTTTATCTTTATATGAAAAATCATGAAATTATAGGTACAATTGACATACGTCATACTTTAAATGAACAGTTGCTCAAAAAGGGTGGGCATATTGGTTATAGTGTTGATCCTTATTATAGGAAACAAGGATATGCCACAAAGATGTTAAAAGAAGCATTAAAAGTGTGTCATGAGTGGGATATATGGCCAGTATTAGTCACCTGCAATGAAAACAATAAAGCATCACAAAGGGTTATTGAAAAATGTGATGGAGTTTTAGAAAATAAATACAAACAAACTTTAAGATATTGGATAGGAGAAGAAAAATGAGAGATTTTAAAAATGAAGAAGCGTTAAATACTTTAAACCATTCTTGTGCTCATGTGTTAGCACAAGCAGTTAAACATTTGTATCCAAATGCTAAATTTTGGGTAGGGCCAGTTGTAAGTGAAGGTTTTTATTATGATATTGATTTAGGGGATTATGTTATTAAGGATGAAGATATTCCTAAGATTGAAAAAGAAATGAAAAAAATCTGTAAAGATGGAAAACGTATTGTAAGAGAAGAAATTTCAAAAGCAGATGCTTTGGAAATGTTTAAAGATGATATGTATAAATTAGATTTAATTGGTGGCTTGGAAGATGGAAATATCACTTGTTATAGACAGGGGGATTTTGTTGATTTATGTAGAGGTCCTCATGTTGAAACAGTGAAAAAATGTAAAAACTTTAAGTTGTTAAAACATTCAGGTGCTTATTGGAAAGGTGATAAAGACAATAAAGTTTTACAAAGAATCTATGGTGTATGTTTTGAAACACCTGAAGAATTACAAGAACATTTAGATTTCTTAGAAGAAGCCAAAAAAAGAGATCATAAGAAATTAGGAAGAGAATTAGATTTATTCATGATGAGTGAATATGCTCCTGGTATGCCACTTTTCTTACCGCATGGGATGTTACTTAGAAATACGTTAGAAAACTTTTGGTATGAAGAGCATGCAAAAGAAGGATATGAATTTATCAAAACACCTATTATGATGTCAAAAGAATTATGGGAAGTTTCAGGACATTGGTATAATTATAAAGAAAATATGTATACTTCATTAGTTGATGATAGAGAATTTGCAATTAAACCAATGAATTGCCCTGGAAGTATGTTAGTTTATAAAAATGGTTTACATTCTTATAAAGATTTACCTTTACGTATGGGTGAACTTGGCCAAGTGCATAGACATGAAGCAAGTGGAGCTTTAAATGGTTTGTTTAGAGTTCGTACATTTACTCAAGATGATGCTCATATTTTTATGACTCCTGATCAAATTGAAAGTGAAGTTGTGAGATTAATTGCATTTATTGATAGAGTTTATAATAACCTAGGGTTACCATATGATATTGAATTATCAACAAGACCTGAGGAAAAATATATTGGTGAAATTGAAATTTGGGAAAAGAGTGAAGCTGCTTTGGCAGCGGCTTGTCAAGCTGCTGGTAAAGATTATAAAATCAATCCAGGTGATGGGGCTTTCTATGGACCTAAGTTAGACTTCCATGTTAAAGATTCTTTAGGAAGAGTTTGGCAATGTGGGACAATTCAATTAGACATGAATTTACCTGAAAGATTTGATTTGACTTATGTCGATCATAATGGTGAAAAAGTAAGACCAGTTATGTTACATCGTGTTATATTTGGTTCTATTGAAAGATTTATTGGGATTTTAATTGAACATTTTGCAGGAGCATTTCCACTATGGTTAGCACCTACACAAGTGAAAGTTATTCCTGTTAAAAATGAATATCATTTAGAATATTCTAAAGAGGTATTTAAGTTATTGGAAGATAATGGTATTCGTGTAGAATTAGATGATAGAGAAGAAAAATTAGGATATCGTATTAGAGAAGCGCAAATGAAGAAAATTCCTTATCAGTTGGTATTAGGAGATAAGGAAAGAGATGAAAAGACTGTGACTTATCGTCAATATGGTGAACAAAAACAAACAACTCTACCTTTAGAAGAATTTATTTCAATGATATTAAAACAAATTGAAGATAAAAGTTGTAAAACTCGCTAATGCGGGTTTTCTTTTGGTCTAAAATAATTCTTTTTTCATACACTGTATTAGTGTGGGAGGAAAGATTATGAATAGAGGAGAAATCTATTATGCCAATTTATCACCAGTTATTGGAAGCGAACAGGGAGGATATAGACCAGTTATTATTTTACAAAATAATAAAGGAAATAAATATTCAACAACAGTGATTGTTGCACCTATTTCATCAAGAATGACAAAGAATGCTTTACCAACTCATGTTACTATTGAAACGGATTTTTTAGAGAAAAAATCAGTCATTTTATTAGAACAAATTAGAACAATAGATAAAAAAAGAATAGATGAAAAATTGGGTATACTAACATTAGAAATAATGGAGAAAGTTGATCAGGCTATTAAGACAAGTTTAGACATTAGATAAAAATTATGATATAATATTTGTATTAAAAAGGAGTGAAGGAAAATGAATATAAAAGGTATTAAACAAAGAGCAATGCAATTGTTAGTGAATTGCCAACCTCAATTTATTCGTATTTTAACAATTATGATGCTTATCGGTTTAATTCAAACATTATTTTTAGAACTACCTGCATTTTTAGGTATTATAACATTGGGAGTTCTTATTGCATTTTTGCCATTTTCACATGGGTATGTTGTGTCATCTTTAAAAATAGTCAGAAACAATTATGAATCATTAACTGATGAAGATGCATGGGTAGGTTTTAAGAGATTTAAAGAATTATTTCCTACATATTTTTTGTCAGCACTTATCCTTTGTGGAATTATTTTTGTGTTTACATTCTTTTTAACAATTATTTTTATAATAATGCTAGGTGGAATGTTAGGGTCATTATCGTATTATGCTGGTGCTGAAGATATTTTAATTTCTATGGTTCGCTATGCACCTATGGCATTGTTCCTATTAATGATTTTTGTTTTATTAATCATAGTTGTTATATATATTATTTCACAATTTTTATTTGCAGTTCCATACTTATTAGAACAATATCATATGAAAAATGGAAGAGCTATTTCAGAATCTGTGAAGTTTATGAGAGGACATATGGTTGATTTGTTTAAATTAGATATTTCATTTTTGGGTTGGATTTTGTTAGAGGTGTTTATTAGTGGTCTTGTGATGGCATTGTTGGGAGATTCTATTTTTGTAACATTGTTAGCATCAGCTGCATCAGGGTTGTTTTCTATTTATACGTACTATCCAAAGTATCAATTATCTAGAACTATTTTCTTTGAAGAGATTGCTTATCGTCGTTATGGGATGGAAAGTGTACAATCAACAATAGTTGATCAAGATGAATTGGTAGGAGAGTAAGATGTTTACAAGAAAATTAACTTCACAACAAAAGTGGATGATATTACTCATTTTTATTCCATTGTATTATTATTGTGGTTCAGTGATTGTTTCAGCAGGAATGTATTTTGTTTTAAAAACATTTTCTTTGACTTATGATGTTAATACATTAAATGCATATTTGAATTTGTTTGCTGATTTGTTGTTTATTATAGTGATAGTTTTTATATTTAAAGATTCTTTAAAAGAACAATGGCATGATTTTTGTAAAGATGTCAAAGGTCATTTGTTTTATGGGATTGTAATAGGGACAGCATTGTTGTTAGCTTTTAATATGTTAGGTGGATTTATAACTTTATTATTAGGTCAAACATCAGTGAGCGAAAATCAAAATTTAATAAATACATTGATGCAAGATCATTTATTTCTAATGGCATTTCTTTCTATTATATGTGCACCTATAATAGAGGAATTGTTATTTAGAGGAGCTGTTTTTGCATGGTTATATGAAATTCACCCTCTTGTTGCACATGCTCTTTCATCATTTTTGTTTGGTTTTATTCATATAATGCAAGCAGTTATGGCTGGTAATACAACAGAGTGGGCACAAATCTTTTCATATATGTTAATGGGTGGTGTTTTAAGTTATTTATATGAAAAAAAGAACAATATTTTTGTTCCAATGTTATCTCATGGTATGAATAATTTTATTTCAGTTCTATTAATTGTTTTTGTAAAGTAAAACTTCACATTTGTAGTGAAGTTTTTTAAATAATATAAACAATGATTCCAATGCTTGTTCCAAGGATAATTCCACATATGACATCACTTAGGTAGTGAACAAAGAGGTAGAGTCTTGAAATAGCAGTTAAACTTGCATATATGTAACCTATGATTCCTAGTAATGGAAAATATAGAAACATAACTGTACTACATGCAAATGATGAGGTTGTATGTCCTGAAGGAAAGGATAAATCATTTGGTATAGGTATTAATAAAGAAACATTTGTATATGTATGGCATGGTCTTTTTCTTTTGACAATAGTCTTGATAGTTACTTGACCAATAAGTGTTGCTGCAATAAGTGCAATTAAAATATCAATTGACATATCACGTGTCTTTGCAAAAAGATTTGTTATTAAAATAACAATAAGCCAACTCATACCAAAATCTCCACATGAACTTATAAATTTCATGATTTCATTTAAAATATGATGTTGATAAAATTGTGTCATATAAAAAGCAAGTTGAATATCTTTTTGTTTAATCTTGTTCAGTGTTTTCAATTAAATATCTCCTTTGTATCAAAAACCACAATCCTTTTATAAGTCCAATCACAATAGAATTGAAAATAAAGATATGGAATAACTGAAGGCCTTCTATTGAAAAAAAGCTCATTGATTGACAATAATTTGTATATGTAGGAATGAATGGAATCAGCGATAGACTATTGAATATGAGTGCAAAGACTTTATCTACGATTATATTATAC
>CAJUJC010000073.1:0-2150 GCA_910586805.1 uncultured Erysipelotrichales bacterium
GGACCAGTCTATGGAAGACAGTGGAGAAATTTTAATAATGAGGGTATAGATCAATTGCAGGAATTGGTTGATTCTTTGAAAAACAATCCATTTTCAAGAAGACATATTATTTGTGCATGGAATCCAGCAGAAGTGAATCAAATGGCTTTACCACCATGTCATTCATTTTTACAATTTTATGTATCACATGATAGAAAATATTTATCATGTCAATTATATCAAAGAAGTGCTGATACTTTTTTAGGAGTTCCTTTTAATATTGCTTCTTATGCTTTGATGACTGAAATGTTAGCTCAAGTATGTGGCTATGAGGCTAAGGAATTTGTTCATACATTAGGTGATGCACATATTTATAAAGATCATTTTGATGTCGTAAAAGAACAAATATCTAGAACGCCTTTATCTAAATGTAAGCTTGTTTTAAATAAAGATGTAAAATCTATTTTTGATTTTACGATTGACGATATTAAAATTGAAGATTATCAAAGTCATGGGAAATTAGTAGGAAAGGTGAGTGTTTAAATGATTAGTATTATTGTAGCTATGGATGAAAACCAATTAATTGGAAAGAAGGATTCTTTTAATGGGATGCCTTGGGATAATAAAGAAGATTTAAAGCATTTTAAGGAAACAACAATTCATAAAACAATTTTAATGGGGTACACAACATATAAAGCGATTGGAAGACCATTACCAAATAGAAAAACAATTGTTGTCTCTTTTGAACAATTTGATGATGAAAGAGTAGAAGTGAGAACATCTTTGGAAGAGGTTATTTTAGAATATAAAGATAAGAATGAAGATTTATTTATATCTGGAGGAGCTTCTATTTATAAACAATGTTTGCCATTAGCTGATCAGCTATTAATCTCACGTATTCCAGGAACACATACAGGAGAAACTTATTTTCCTGACTTTAGTGAATATGGTTATACATTAAGTGAAACAAAACCTTTTGAAACTTTTGAACTTCAAATTTATAAAAGGGGATAGATATGAAAAGAATCATATTATTGATTATAAGATTATTACCAAGAATACCTGGTTATTTATTGAAAATTCGTTATTACAATAAACATATTCATGAAACATCTTTTGAAGAAAGATTTCATTATGTGAGAAATATAATCTTAAAAATTAATTCAAAATCAAGAGTCACTATTCATTGTTATGGAAAAGAAAATTTACCCGATGAACAGGGTTATTTAATGACACCTAATCATCAAGGGTTATTTGATGCGCTTATTATATTAGATACACATGAAATTCCTTTTAAAGCTGTTTTAAAACAGGAACTCTTAAAAGTGCCAGTTTTAAAAAAATTGATTACAATGATACAATATTCAGCTATTGATAGAAATAATTTAAGAACATCTATGAAAGTTATTAAAAATGCAAGTAAGGAAATGAATGAAGGAAGAAGTTATCTTATCTTTCCTGAGGGGACAAGATGTCGAAAACAAAATGAAATGTTAGAATTTAAAGGCGGAAGTTTTAAAGTGGCTATTGATGCAAAAAGTCCTATTGTTCCTGTTGCATTGATTGATTGTTATAAGGTGTTTGATGATAATTCTATTGCTAAAGTTGATGCACAAATTCATTACTTAGAACCTCTTTATTATGAGGATTATAAGGAAATGAGTAGTACAGAAATCGCTCAATTTGTGCAAGATAAAATTAGAAAATGTATTGAAAAAAATGAAAATCGTTTTTAATTTTAAAAAAATAGTTATTTTTTTCACAAAGATTAAAAAAATGTGTTATTTTTCGTGATTATAAAAAGTATTGATTTATTCAATGCTTTTTTGTTTGGGTTGAAATAAAGGATAGATTTTTGTTATAAATATGGTATTTTTGCAATAAAATATCTTGCTTAACACATATTTTCAATATATAATATTATTAGTTCAAAATGAAAATGGGAAGGAGAAAAATTATGAACAAATTTATGAAAGTATTAGCTGCTTCTGCATTAGTTGCTACTGCATTAGTAGGATGTGGAAAATCAGCTAAATATGCAAAAGTTGGTTTTGGTATTCATATCGTTCCTGGTGAACAAACATCAACAACTGTTGCTACTGTTGGACTAGACAAAGATGGGAAAGTTCAATATTTAGATTTGGATTGTGTACAAGCACCAAATAGCAAAG
>CAJUJC010000073.1:2250-11148 GCA_910586805.1 uncultured Erysipelotrichales bacterium
ATGAAACTAAATCTAAAAAAGAATTAGGATCTGAATATGGAATGAAAGGTGCTTCAGCAGCTGCTGGGCAAATTAAAGATGGTGCTGAATGGGATGCACAAGCTAAAGCGTTTGAAGAATGGGCTAAAGGTAAAACATTAGATGAAATTGCTAAAGTTGACACTATGGATTATCATGGTGGTAAAGCTCCTAAAACAGGAACTGATTTAGCTGCTGGATGTACAATCGTTATTGATGATTTCTTAGCTGCTATTGATGAAGCTGGTAAAAATGCTGTTGAAGTAGAAGCTGACAAAATCGGTGCTGGAGAAACTATTACTTGGGATACAGAAAAACCACAAAAGAATTCTACATTCGTATCTGTTGCTTTAGATGCTGATGGAAAAGTAGTATGGACAAGTGTTGATGTTTCACAAAATCCAAACGGAAAAGATGAAACTAAATCTAAAAAAGAATTAGGATCTGAATATGGAATGAAAGGTGCTTCTGCTGCTGCTGGACAAATTAAAGACGGTGCTGAATGGGATGCACAAGCTAAAGCATTCGAAGAATGGACAAAAGGTAAAACAGCTGAAGAAGTTGCTGGTGTTGAATTAATGGATTATCATGGTGGTAAAGCTGCTAAAACTGGATCTGATTTAGCTGCTGGATGTACAATGGTTATTACTGATTTCTTATCAGCATTTGATGAAGCTGTTAAAGCTGCTCAATAAGAATTTTAGTTTTAAGTAATGAAAACCACGAATTTCGTGGTTTTTTAATATTCAACAAAAAATATTCTAAAGTTTTATAAAAAGTAAGTATCAAGTATAGTTACTTTTTGAACTGTTTATGCTATAATAACTCACGGTGATAAAGATGAATAAATTAGTAAAAATAATACTTGCCATATCTTTTCTATTTATGGTGGGGTGTGAAAATAAATATGAATACTTTAAGTATAATGTTGTTGGTCCTTTTGATACAATTACAACTTATATTTCTTATGCAAAAAGTCAAAATGAATTTGATGAGCAATGTGAAATGTTGGATGAAAGATTAGAGTATTATGATAAATTATTTGATAAGTATACATCATATGATGATATAAATAATGTCAAGACAATTAATGATAATGCAGGAAAGAAACCAGTTGTTGTAGATGAAGCCTTAATTGATTTGTTAGAAGTTTCTATAACAAGATATCATGAAGTTTCATCTAAAGTTAATATTGCATTTGGTAATGTTATTGATATTTGGCATGGTTATAGAGAAAATGCTGAAGCTAATGATGGGATTGGAAAGGTTCCTAGTCAACAGGAACTTGCTAAGGCGAATGAACATGTTGATATAGAAAGTATAAAAATTGATAAAGCAAAAAAGACAGTTTATATTGATGATGCCAAGGTTTCTATTGATTTAGGCGCAACTGCGAAAGGATATGCTATTGAGCTTGTTAAAGATGAGTTGATAGAAATGGGTGTTGAAAGCTTTTTATTGAGTAGTGGTGGAAATGTCGCAAGTCATGGTGAACGTTTGTTTGAAAAAGATGGAGATATGCTTTTAGATGACTGTGCTACAAAATATTGTGTTGGTATTGAATCACCACAAGATGGAAATTATGCAAATACAGGTAGTGAATTGGCTCTTTTGGTTATGCAAGGTGAGTCTATTGTTACAAGTGGAGATTACCAAAGATTTTATAAAGATAATAATGGTGTAAGATATCATCATTTAATAGATCCTGATACTTTGTATCCTGCTGTTCATTTTAGAAGTGTAAGTATTATTACTGAAGATAGTGGTTATGCAGATTATTTAAGTTCGTCAGTGTTTTTAATGCCTTTTGAAGATGGGTTAGAGTTTGTTAATTCATTGGATGGGGTTGAAGCGATTTGGTTATTAGATGATGGAAAAATTCGTTATTCTGATGGCTTAAAAGATGGTGAAGGTTTATATGTTATAGATAAGGAGAGGTTGAAATAGTTTATGGATTATAGTATGAAAATGAGGGGAACTTGTTGTCCTCAAGTTGATTTTAGTGTTGTGGATGGAAAAGTTACAAATATTCACTTTTTAGGTGGGTGTTCAGGAAATACTCAAGGTGTTGCAGCTTTGGCTGAGGGTATGGAAGTTGAAGAAGTTCTTCAAAAATTAGAAGGAATTTGTTGTGGGAGAAAACCAACATCTTGTCCTGATCAATTTGCAAAAGCATTAAAAGAAACATTAGTCGTGAAGTCAAAATAATCACGACTTTTTTTGTCATTTTTATCATAGAATAGAATAGGTGATTTTATGATGGTTCAAAGAATTAAGAAAATGCAGTTACTTTGTGCAGTTCTACTTATTTTACAATTAGCGTGTTATCAATGGATTATTCCATTTCATTTTTTTGCAGTATTGGTGAGTATTATTATTATTTTAAATCAAAGGTGTTTTAAAGTTATACAAATACAATATCATTTTTATCTTATATGTTTGTATTTTTATAGGTTATGGATTATGAGTTTTACGACTCTTTATTTTTTACAGGTTATATATGTTGTGTTTTGTTTATATATTGCAATTATGCTTATTTTATTTTCTTTTCATTGTATCTTGTAAATGACTATAAACAAGAGTTGAATTGTGTTATAATGTACATTGGATTATTATTACAAAGGAGGCGATTCTATGTTTGGACATTTACAAGTTTTAAGTTCATTTAGTTTTCAGGAAAGTACGATTTTAATACGTCATTTAATAGAAGATGCAAAAAATAAGAACATAGAAGCGCTTGCTTTGACTGATAAAAATAATATGTTTGGTGCAATGGAATTTAGTGAAATATGTTTAAAAAATGGAATAAAACCTATTTTTGGTATAGAAGCAAGTGTGAATATTGATGAGGAAATTTATCCTTTTATCTTACTTGCAATAGATGATATGGGTTATTTTGATTTGGTAAAAATTAACAGTCAAATTAATCTCAGCGAGAAAAAGAGTATGACTTTGAATGAATTATCAAAGTATCATCAACATCTCTATATGATATCAGCATCTTTTGAAAGCATTGTAGAACGTTTGGTCGCTAAGGAGATGGAAGAAGAAGCTATTAAATATTTAAGAATGTTTAAAGAACTATTTGGTCATCATTATTATATCATGATACAAAATCATCATATTAAGCATCAAAACGTTTTGAATGATAGACTTGTTTCACTTGCTCATTATTTGAATATTAAAGTGATATGTTCAAATGAAGTACGTTATTTGAAAAAATCAGATGCCCTTGCTGTTGATTTGATGCAAGCATCAAGAGATGGAAGAGTTTTAGATTATAAATACGAACCTATTACAAATGAAAAGTATTTGAAAACAGAAGAAGAAATGTCTCAGTTATTTCCCTCTCATATATTAGAAGAAACAAAAAATGTTATATTAAGTTGCAAAGCAACAATTCCTTTGAATCAAAAGCATTTACCTGCTTATCCTGTTCCTCATCATGGAAAAGCGAGCGATTATTTAAGAAGTTTATGTCAGATGGGGTTAAAGAAAAGATTTCATGGAAAAGTGGTTCCTTCTCAGTATATAGAACGTTTAAAATATGAACTTGGTATTATCCATGACATGGGGTTTGATGATTATTTTCTTATTGTATGGGATTATGTAAGATTTGCAAAAGTGAATAAAATACAAGTTGGACCTGGAAGGGGAAGTGCAGCAGGAAGTTTGGTTGCATATGTGTTAGGTATTACTAATATAGATCCTTTGACATATGATTTGCTTTTTGAAAGATTTTTAAATCCTGAACGTGTATCTATGCCTGATATTGATATAGATTTTCAAGATGATAGACGTGATGAAGTGATTGAATATGTGGTTGAAAAGTATGGACAAGATCATGCCGCTCAAATTGTTACTTTTAATACCTATGGGCCAAGAGTTGCAATTAAAGAAATGGGAAAAGTCATGGGATTAGCCTTACCTAGACTTGAAATGATTGCAAAAATGGTACCAACACATCCTAAAAACAAAAAAACGATTACGGAAATGTATCAAACATCTGCTCAATTTCAATCAATGGTGAATCAGGATTCAGTTCTAAGAAGACTTATGCCTGCCATGAGTATTATTGAACATTTACCTAGAAATATTTCTACGCATGCTGCTGGAGTGATTTTATCTAAGCAACCCTTAAATGAAGTTGTTCCATTAGTTGTTGGACCAACAGCAACACTTATGACACAATACTCAAAAGATTATATTGAAAAAGTTGGATTGTTGAAGATGGACTTTTTAGGATTGAAAAATCTAACGATGATTGATTATATTTGTCATGATATTGAAAAAGAGACAGGGAAAACTCTTCAAATGAATCAAATTCCTTTAAATGATACAAAAGTTTATGAATTAATATCTCGTGCAAATACTTTTGGTGTATTTCAATTGGAATCTCGTGGCATGAGAGATTTGCTTAGAAAAATGAAACCTGATCGTTTTGAGGATATTGTTGCAGCTAATGCTTTATTTAGACCAGGACCTATGCAAAATATACCAACATATTTAAAAAGACGACATGGACAAGAAAAGGTTACATATCCTCTACCAGAATTAGAAAATATTTTAAAGCCTACATATGGAATTATGATTTATCAGGAACAACTTATGCAAGTTGCTCAAAAAATGGCTGGTTTTTCACTTGGAAAAGCTGATACTTTAAGAGCAGCAACTTCTAAGAAAAAGATAAAACTTATGCAATCTATGAAAGATGAGTTTATACAAGGTTGTTTAAAAAATGGATATTCTTTAGAAAAAGCAAATGAGGTTTTTGATTTGATTGAAAAGTTTGCAGATTATGGTTTTAATAAATCTCACAGTGTTGCTTATGGATATGTTGCTTATCAATTGGCATACTTAAAAGTGAATTATCCACTTTATTTCTTTGCAGCTATACTATCTAATGAAATGTCTAGTGATACAACAAAACTTCATTGTATCCAAGAATGTAAAGCATACCATGTGAATGTATTACCACCTTCAATTAATTATTCACAAGATCGTTTTGTTGTGGAGAATGGTCATATTCGTTATTCTTTGCTTGCAATCAAACATGTAGGTTATGCTGGATATAAGGCCATTATTGAAGAGAGAAAGAATGGTTTGTTTGAAGATATTTTTGATTTCATGATTCGTATGAATGAATCTAAATTATCTAAGAATATGATTGAAGCTTTGATTGATGCAGGTGCTTTTGATGAATTTGATATGTCAAGGCAAACAATTAAAAACAATTTAGATATGATTAGAGATTATGGACAATTAAAAAATAGTTTAAATATTGATGAAAAACCAATATTAACAATTTATAAAGATAATGAGATAGAAAAATTAAATAAAGAAAAAGATGTTTTAGGTATTTATTTATCAATGCATCCTATTGAATTAATTAAACAAAAAGTATCTGTGCCTTATGTTGATGTTTCATCACTTTATGATTATGTTTCAAAAACAGTTAATATTATTATTCAACTTCAAAGAATAAAAAATACAGTAGATAGAAAAGGAAACGAAATGTGTTTTATAGAAGGTTTTGATGAATCAGGAAGTGTAGATGGTGTTGTTTTTGCTTCAAGATTTAAAAGTATTGCTGTTTCTTTGAAAAAAGGAAGTATTTGTTTAGTTCAAGGAAAAGTTGATTTAAAAAATAAATTATCTTTAATTATAGAAAAAGTAAGAGTTATAGAATAGAGGAAAAGAAAATGAAAGAATTAGTTTTAATAGATGGAAATTATTGGTTGTTTAGTTCTTACTTTGCAACAGCAGCCATGGGGAATATGATGGTGAATAAAGATGGTATTCCTACAAATGCTGTATTTGGTTTTGCATCACGTTTAGAAAGTGTGATTAGAAAAAAACCAACAGCTATTATGGTTGCTTTTGATGCAAAAGGAAAAACATTTAGAAGTGATATGTTAGAAGACTATAAAGCAACACGTAAAGAAACTCCTGAAGAATTGAAATGTCAATTTGCAATAGCTAGGGAATTTTTGGATGCCCAACAAATTCCATATTTTGAATTAGAGGGTTATGAAGGTGATGATATTATAGGAACAGTTGCCTCAAAGGCTGTTAAAGATGGTTATCAAGTGAATATCATGACTGGTGATAAGGACATGATGCAACTTGTGAGTGAACATATACATGTTTATAAACGTAATACAAAAACAAGAAGTGATGATATTATTACTCCTGATACTTTTTATGAAAAATATGAATTGAAGCCTGATCAAATGAGAGATTTATTAGGACTTATGGGAGATAGTTCTGATAACATTCCAGGGATTAAAGGTGTTGGTGAAAAAACAGCAATTAAACTTTTACATCAATATGAAACAATTGAAAATCTAAAAGAACATATGCATGAAATTAAAGGAAAAATGGGTGAAAAGATTAGAGAAAATATTGATGTTGGTCTTCAATCAAAAATGATTGCAACCATTTTAACAGATGTGCCTATTGATATTAAAGTTGAAGATTATGAATATAAGGGTTATGATTTTGAGAAATTAAAAACTTTTTATCAAAAGTATGATATGAATTCTTTATTAAAGAAAATATCTTTAGAAACACAACCAATCCAAAATATGGAATTTAAATATGAAATTGTTGAAAAAATGCCTGAAATCAAAAAAGATAGTGCAATTTTAGGTGCAATCTATGATCAAAATTATCATAAATCTATTGTTTTAGGATATGCACTCTATAATGATAGTCAATCTTATTTTATTCCTTTTGAAAATGCTTTAAATGACAAAGAATTTTTATCTTATTTATCTAATCCTACTTATCATAAGTATAGTTATAATGTGAAAAGCCAAATTTTATCTGCTAAATGGAATGGCATTGATATTCAAGGTATGGATTTTGATTTACAATTGGCTTCTTATATTTTGAATCCGAGTTTAAAAGATGAAATGAAATCCATAGCTGATTATTATGATTATACAGGTTTAAGATATGAGGATGAAGTGTTTGGTAGACGTGCTAAAAAACATATTCCTGAGATAGATGAACTTGCTAAGCATACTGTATCTAAGGCAAAAGCTATTTATGATTTAAAAGAACAAGTCATTTCAATGCTTAAAAAAGAGGAACAATATGACTTATATCAAAATATAGAAATGCCTATTACTTATATATTGGCACAAATGGAATTTGAGGGAGCTAAGATTGATATTTCTGTTTTAAAAGAATTAGAAGTGTCTTTTGATAAGCAAATTCAAGATATTGAAGAAGATATTTATATGTTAGCAGGTGAAACTTTTAATATTGCTTCACCTAAACAATTGGGAGAAATTCTCTTTGATAAATTACAATTACCAAATGGTAAAAAAACAAGAACTGGATATTCAACATCACAAGATATTTTAGAAAAGATTATGGATTTACATCCAATTGTTCCTTTGATTACACAATATCGAATGCTTACAAAATTATCTTCTACATATGTCAAGGGATTGCAAGATCAAGTCTTTCCTGATGGAAAAATTCATACTATTTTTAATCAGGCATTAACACAAACAGGGCGTTTATCCTCAACTGATCCAAACTTACAAAATATTCCAGTTCGTCAAGAAGAAGGTCGATTAATAAGAAAATCATTTGTAGCGAGTCAAGATTATTTAATGTCATTTGATTATTCACAAATTGAATTAAGAATTTTAGCACATTTGGCAAATGCAAAGTCTTTGATAGAAGCATTTTCTTTAGATAAAGATATTCATACACATACAGCAGCATTAGTTTTCAAAATTAAAGATGAAGAAGTAACAAGTGATATGAGAAGACAAGCAAAAGCTGTTAACTTTGGTATTATTTATGGTATGGGAGAATTTAAATTGTCCCAACAAATTGGTGTTTCAGTTAAAGAGGCACGTACGTTTATTCAAAGATATTTTGAAGAATATCCTGAAATTAAGGCATTCATGAATAATGTTGTTGAAAATTGTAAAAAAGATGGTTATGTTTCAACAGTGTTAAATAGAAAGCGTTATATTCCTACAATTAATGATAAAAACTTTATTGTTAAGGAACAAGCAAAACGTTTTGCAATGAACTCACCGATTCAAGGAAGTGGTGCCGATATTTTAAAACTTGCAATGATAGAAGTTGATAAAAAAATGAAAGAAAAGAATATGAAATCTAAAATGATTTTACAAGTTCATGATGAATTGATTTTTGATGTTTGCAAAGAAGAATTGGATGATATGATGACATTGATTCAAAATGCTATGGAAAATGCTTTTGAAATGAATGTTCCTTTAAAAGTAGAAGGAGCTTATGCTTCTAACTGGTATGATTTAAAGTAGGTGAAACATATGCCAGAATTACCTGAAGTTGAAACAGTACGACGTACATTAAAGAATTTCATATTAAATAAAGAAATACAAGGTGTTGATGTTTATTATGATAAAATTATCGATGGAGATACAAATGAGTTTATAAATGCAGTGGCACATCAAACAATTAGAGATATTGATAGAGTTGGAAAGTATTTAATTTTTTTGCTTGATGATGTGGCATTTGTATCTCACTTAAGGATGGAAGGAAAATATCATATTGTGAGTTGTGATGAACCACTTACAAAGCATACGCATATGTCTTTTCATTTGAATGATGAAGATTTGATATATATTGACACACGTAAATTTGGGAGATTACAACTTGTTGATAGACATCACTATAAACAACAACTTCCATTATCGAAGTTGGGAGATGAACCATTTGATGTAGATGAAGCGATACTATACCAAAAACTTCATCGTTCATCTTTACCTATTAAAACAGCACTATTAGATCAAAGTATTATGTGTGGTATAGGGAATATTTATGCGAATGAAATTTGTTTCTTAATGAAATTAGATCCACGTACAAAAG
>CAJUJC010000074.1 GCA_910586805.1 uncultured Erysipelotrichales bacterium
CCTCCCATATCAGCGTTTAATTATTTACGCTGTCTACTGGGAGGTTATCATATCAGTCCCATTCCTTACCTTTTCTAGTTTTTATAGTGAACTTAACACTAGGTTAGTTATTGTTATAAATGCTCGTCTAACCATTTGCATATGTAATAAACAATTACACCTGTCATGACAGAAATAATCAAATCGGTAAACAATGTATCACCTCCTTTCAAGAGGAGGAACGATAACATTATTATTATACTATATGTGAAAAAGTGTAGCAATTTGTTTTAATTGTTAAAAAAATAAATAGTTATTTAAATAATGATGTTATGGAAGTAAAAATAAATAAAGATATAAGAGAATATACAGAAAGTATTGTTTTAAGTTTGTTCTTAAGATAATACACTCATTGAATTAGTTAAAAGACAATCATTTGATGAGATAAAGAAGAAAAAATTCATAGATGAACAAAATGAAAAATGAAAAAAGTTTAAATGAGTTAGATCTTTGAAGAATCTACAGTGAAAGAAATGTATGTTAATTTCATGTTAGAAAGATAAATTATATTATTCTCATTTAAATAATTATTAAGTAAATAAATTTATAAGATGATAAATTGTATAGTTATTAAATAATCATGATTTTTATAATTATATTTCTGAAAATAATATACTTATTAATATTTTAAGGGCATTTGATTATTAAATAAACACTTGTAAAAAATTTTTATGACATAATATGTATAATTAAAATAGCAGTAAGGGAGAATAAATGTTATACTAATTGATAGAAAGTTATTTATTAGTCACTCAATAAATGACAAAAAATTTGCTAGGAGAATTACAATTTAAGGGGATAAAAAATGGGAATTATAGAGGTTAAAGAAAGATCAGCATTATTGATAGAGCAATTATTATGGGTGTGGGAAAGTTCTGTAAGGGCAACACATCTCTTTTTATCAGAAAATGAGATAGAGGGCATTAAGAAGTGTGTTCCACAGGCATTAAAAGAAATTCCCCATTTATTTATTGTAGAAAACGAAAATCAAATTTCTGTGGGATTTATGGGTATTATAGAACAACATCTGGAAATGCTATTTATTTGTGATGAGGAAAGGGGAAAAGGGTTGGGAAAAGAATTACTTAGATATGGGATAGAAAAATATTCGGTTAATGATTTGGCAGTGAATGAACAAAATCCTCTTGCTAAAGGTTTCTATCAACATATGGGATTTGGAGTCTATAAAAGGACAGAGTGTGATGAACAAGGTAATCCTTATCCACTTTTATATATGAAATTCGATTGATAAACTAAGGTTAATGGAGGTTGCGAAGATGGAAAGTGATATTCAAAAAAGTTTGGATATATATAAAGAGCAGTTAAGTTATGGTTTCATACAAACTGCATATATCACTTTGACAAAATATGTTGCAGAATTAAAAGGAAAATTTCCCAAAAATTATTCCACAAGTAACATAGGTTTTGGGTATTTGGATTACACGTATTTTTATTTCACAAACGATTATGTAAAAAATAAAAACTTAAAATTTGCATTAGTGCTAAATCATGAAAAGATGTGTTTTGAATTATGGTTATGTGCTAGAACGACAGATATTCAGAAACAATATTGGAATTTGTTGAAAGATTGCAAATGGAATAAACATGTTGAAGTAATGCCAAAATATTCTATTTTAGAAGTTATAATAGATACTAAGATAGATTTTAATGCTAAAGAGACAATGACATCAAATATCATAGATAATGCCGTTTCTTCTGCATTAGAAATTGAAAATTGTTTACAAACCTTAGGTGGTTAACTACAAATTATGGAGGAGTTTTATGTTTAATGAAATATGTATATATGAAGCAAAATTAACGAAATTAGATGAAATTGAAGATTTAATGAGAGAAGTGGCTGAGTTTTATTTGAAGCAAGAGGGTGTCATAGATGTTCATTATATAAAACGTACTCACCGACAAAAAGATTTTCATGCAGTTAAAGAAGGGGAATTGCCTGTTCGTCTTACAAGAAATATAAAAAAGGTGACATATGTTCTATATTGGGTGTTAGAGAATGAAGAAGTGCATGCAAGAGTATCTAAACTTGGTATAGAGAAATTTTATAAACGTTGGAATCGATGTTTAACAACAATGCCTAAAATCATTTTGGGTGAAAATATTGTTTAATTTATAAATGAGAATTTGTAGGAGAAGAATATGATTAAGAAGCAAGATTTACCATAGTGCCCTGTAGCTACGACTGCGAATTTAATTGGAAGTAAATGGAAATTATTAATATTAAGAAATCTTTTAAATCGTCCTTTTAGATTTAATGAACTTCAAAAATCGCTAAATGGTATTAGTCATAAGGTATTGTCCGATAGCCTTAATTCTATGATTGATGATGGAATTATAACTAGAGTTGATTATAATGCTAATCCACCACATATAGAATATACATTATCTCAACTAGGTGAAGCAATGAGACCCATCTTAAAGGCTATGGAAGAATGGGGAACATTTTATAAAAATAATATATAAATAGACAGTTACAAAAAGGTGCGTACTATTCTTAATGTTTATTTTTTGTTAATATTAAACAGAAAAAGGAGGAGGAATTAATTAAATGAAAGAAATTGAACTGGTAGAAACAAATTTAACAACTAGCAATACATCGTTAGAAATTATAAAAGGTATAGCAAGAATATCAAAAATAAATAAATTAGAAGAGGATGATACTAATACTTTTGTTACAATTAACGATTTAGAATTTCATAATGGTGTTATTGAAGTTGATGTGTGTGGAAAGTTAAGAGATAATGCACCATCTCATGCACGTGGATTTATAGGTTTAGTGTTTCGAGTAAATGATATGAATAATGAATTTGAATCATTTTATATTAGACCTGCAAATGGCAGAGATTGCAATGATCCTATCCGTAAAAAGCATGCCTGTCAATATTTTTCTTATCCTGGTTACACATTCTCTTATTTTAGAGAATATGGTATTAATGATTTTGAGAATGAATTAAGCACTATTGCTTTAAATCAGTGGAGTCACATTAAAGCTATAATTAAAGATGAGACAGCAATTTTCTATGTTGATGATAAATTAGCTTTAAAAGTTGATAAACTTAAACATGGAGATTCGAAAGGTAAAATCGGATTATATGTTGATATTGGGACAGATGGTTGGTTTAGAAATTTTAAGGTAAAATTAGATTAATTGTTAAATTTCAGTTTATAGAATTAGACAAATTGAAATTTATATAACTCTACTTTCAAGAGGTGTTAGATATTTGTTTGATAATATATAATGCTCTATGAGGAGGAATACTATGAATCAAATTAAAATTGGAAAATTAATTGCAGAATGTCGAAAAGCAAAAAAATTAACGCAAGTTGAGTTGGCGAATCTTTTAGGAGTTACTGATAAATCAGTTTCGAAATGGGAAAATGGTGTTTGTTTGCCTGATGTTTCACGTTATAAAGAAATATGTGAAATATTAGATATTACACTCAATGAATTTTTTGTAGGAGAGAGATTAACAAATGAAACATTTAGAGAGGTTGCTGATAATAACTTGTTAAATGCGTTAGAAAATAGTGCTTTTACATTAAAGGATAGGATTGATTTTTTTAAGGAAAAATGGCAAAAGGAACATTTTTTTGAATTGGTTATTGAAATGCTAGTCATCGTATTTTTTATAATGTATGGTTTTATAAAAGACAATGGATTGCAATATATATTTGTGATTATAGGTTTTATTAGTGGCATTGTAGAAAATAATAGAATGATGGCATATGTTGAAAGAAATACTTATGGTCAAAAAATCTAAAATATTTATTGATGAATTTATTTTCTTTATGTAAAGATGTTTATGGAAACTGATTTTGATAAGATTAAATAAATTCTGTTTTATAAGGATGTGCTTATATGGAAATTAGAGAAATTAAAGAAAATAAAAAACAATTTCTTTCGTTATTGTTATTAGCGGACGAACAGGAGGATATGATAGATAAATATCTTGATAAAGGTAGAATGTATGTGTTAGATGATGATGGAGTTAAATGTGAATGTGTGGTCGTTGATGAGGGTGAAGGTATTCTTGAAATTAAAAATATTGCTACTGAGCCTACATGTCAAGGTAAAGGATATGGTAGAATTTTGATTGATTTTCTTGTGACGAAATATAGTGGAGAATATTCTATTTTACAAGTTGGTACAGGAGATAGTCCACTGACGATTCCTTTTTATGAGAAATGTGGCTTTATTCGTTTGCATAGTATCAAAAATTTCTTTATAGACAATTATCACCATCCCATATATGAATCGAATGTTCAGCTTGTAGATATGATTATCTTGCAAAAGAAATTATAATATATCATTTATAAGAAACTTATAGTCAATGATGAAATCTGTTTAAAAACATTATTTTATTTTGATGATAATACTTTAAAACACTTAGAAAATCTAAGTGTTTTGTTTATCATTCTATTGAATTATTTAAAATATATTCATTATTTATAGATTCAAGGTAGTTTTCAACTTCATTTACAGCTCGTTCAATTTTTCTTTTTTCTAGACGATAATTTAATACATATCTTGTCCTTGCTTCCCACAAAGAAAACATCTCGCTATGCTCATCAATATACTTTCCCAAAGCTAAGTCTACATTATTTTTGTTAGCTAAATGGATTGATTGATCGATATCATGGACCTTTGGATAATTGATTCCATTCATTTCTAAAGTCTATTTAATTGATAGTTCAAGTGATTGTTGAAGGTGATAACCTACATAATTCAAAAAAGCTTCATCTTCCACTCTAAGAGAATGAAATAAAGTTTTAGCAACTTGAAAGTTCTGTTGTGCTTTGTCAAAAAGTGTTTCTTTATTGTTCATAGACAATCAATCCTTTCTTATTTATTTCTTCTAACATTCGTTCATCTATTGTATAATTTGTCCATAAATCATATGAAAAATCAAAATATTGATTTATGAGTTTTTCATTATTTTTAATTTCAACATAAATGTCAATATCAGAGTCAATTGTACAATTTGGTGTAATACTAGAACCAAAAAGTGTAATTGATTTTACATTAGGATTTGATGATAAATAATCTAACATTTTTTTTACTTTTTTTTGTTGGGTTGGATATATAAATTCACAATTGTTAAAATATTCAGTACATATTTTCCATTTTCTTCTTATTTTTTCCACTCATATCATCCTCTTTCCTCGTTTCTATGCTATCATATTTTTTTAATATATATACTCATTTTTAAATATTTTATATATTTTATTTCTTATCTAACAAAGAATAAAAGAATATGATGTTTAGGAGGTTCAGTTTACATTTTTAAAGGATATGAAAAAAGGTATAGCGATTAAAGGAAATCTTTATTCGTTATACCTCATTGTTTTAATATAATCTTCTTGCAGTGTACCATTCACTTTGCCAATAGTTTGTATTAAGATTTGCAACTTGTACAGGTTTTCCTGTGGAAGGAGCATGCACCATTTTGTCATCACCAATATAAATACCAACATGGTGAACACCACTAAATGCACCATTACTACTAAATAAGATAATATCTCCAGCTTGTAAATCATTTTTTGAAATAGATTTTCCAAAAGTGGCAAGGTTCCATTTTGTAGATTGAACTCCAATGTTGACACCACATTGATAATGAGCCCAACACACTAAACCAGAGCAGTCAAATTGTGTTTGGTTTGGATTTTTTATTTCATTCATTGTATGACATCCACCCCATACATACATATAACCCTGACGTGTTAATGCTTTATTAGCAATTGCAAGTCCTAATTTTTCACTATCAGTTAAATTGCTATCATCAGTATTTTCACTATTATCAGGTTGATTTCCCTCATTATCATTAGGTTTATTACCTTCATTTTCACTTGGTTTATTGTTAGGTTTTGATGGTTTTTGTGGCTTGTTTGGTTTAGCCTGAGTAACATTATCAACTTTTGATTCATCAGATGCTTTTTGAATAGCTTCTAAGTTGTCTTTAATACTCTCAATAGACTCTTGATTTTTAGAAACAGCAGCAGTGTTATCTTTGATAACACTATTTTGTTTAATTAATTGATCATAGTATTTATCTTTCATTTCAACTTGATTAATTTTATCCTCTTTCAAAGAGTCTTGAAGTAATTTTAATGTTGATTTTTGTTTTTCTACTTCTTTAATAGATTCTTTAAGATCTTCCATTAATTCTTGTTCATAACTTGTGATTTGATTAATATTCATAATTCTGCGAAAGAAATCAGTTAAACTTGTAGAGTTAAATAAATAAGAAAGGAAAACATTTGAATTAAGAGATGTTTGCATAACATACAAACGTTCTTCTAATAACTTATTTTTTTCTTCCACTTGTTTATTTAAAGATTCAACACTCTTATTAATATAATTAATTTCTTGTTGAGCATCTTTTATTCTTTGATCAATATCTTTTACTTTCTTTTCTAAATCAGCTAAAGTTGCTTTGGTATCTTTAATATCTTCCTTAGCCTGTTTGGCTTCTTGATTTAATTTTTGATTTTTATCTAAAAGATATGTATTGAATTCTTTACACGTTTTTTGTTGTCTTGAAGTGAGATTTGAAGAAGAACAAAGTTTAATATACTTGCTTTCTTTACCTTTGAAATCTTCAGCAGTTACTTGAGTTAATGATAAAGAAAATATAGAAACAACAAGAGAACATGCTAAACATATGATAATACTTTGACGTTTTCTCATAATTTTTCTCCTTCCATAATAGAGTTCTATCTTTATTCTAAATCCTTTTCAAAAAGTGTCAATAAAAAATTCTATAAATGGATACTTTGGTATAGCTATTTCATTAACATATAAGTCAATAAAAAGAAACCCCAAAGGGAGTTTCCTAATCTTTTTGTCTTGCATCAATGACTTGCTTTTGAACAAAGTCGTTCGCAAATTCATATCCTAAGAATTCCATATCAAAGAATCCTTGTCCTTGAGTCATTGATCTTAAATCAACAGCATAGTTCATAACCTCAGCTTGAGGAGCTTCAGCAGTAATCTTAATCATGCCATCTTCTAAAATATCGCTTCCCATAACACGTGCACGTCTCTTGTTGAAATGTCCCATAATATCACCAGTATATTGTTCATCAACATAAACATGTAAAGTAACAAATGGCTCTAAGATTGCAGGTTTAGCTTTAGGAAGTGCATCTTTAAAACACATAATAGTTGCTGTTTTAAATGCCATTTCTGAAGAATCTACACTATGATAAGATCCATCAATCAGTGTTGCTTTTATTCCTAAAACAGGATAACCTGCTAAAACACCAGTCTTTGTTGCTTCAATAAGTCCTTTTTCAACAGCAGGGAAGTATGCCCTAGGGACAGCACCACCAAAGATTTTTTCTTCAAAAATATAAGGAGTATTATAATCATGAGATGGTTCAAATGTGATTTCAACATCACCATATTGGCCATGACCACCAGATTGTTTCTTGTATTTATAACGATGAGTGACACTTCCTCTTATTGTTTCTCTATAAGGAATGATAATATCTTCTAAAGTCACTTCTACTTTAAATCTTGATTTCATTTTATTAATAATTGAATCAATATGAATATCTCCTAATCCATATAAACATTGTTGCTTTGTTTCAGGATTATTCACAAATTTTAAAGTTTGATCTTCTTCTAATAATTTACTAATAGCATTTGTAATCTTTTCTTCATTACTTTTACCAATAGGCCTAATAGCTTTTCCAAAGTAAGGATGAGAGAATTGAATAGGTTCAATAAGCATACGATAATCCAAAGTACATAAAGTATCATTTGTTTGTGTACATGATAATTTAGACAATGCTCCAATGTCACCAGCATGTAATTCATTAACTTCAATCAACTCTTTACCTTTCATAATATAAAGCTTATTGACTTTTTCAACTTCTTTTTTATTAACATTATATAAAGACATTCCTGTATAAATATGACCAGTGCATACTTTAAATAAAGAAATACGTCCCACAAAAGGATCAGCAATTGTTTTAAATACAAATAATGAAGATGGTAAAGATTCATCAAAACCAATTAAATCCTCTTCTTCAGTATCTACATTTTTAACAACCATTGAATTAACCATATCTCCTGCAGCACTAAAGAATGCAACAATTGAATTTAATACAATTTGAATACCAATTTGATTTGTCCCACATAAAACAGGAATTAAAGTATGGTTCATAACACCTTGTCTTAATGCCCAAGAGATTTCTTCTTTTGTGAATGGTTCCTCATTCAAATATTTTTCTAATAATTCATCATTTGTATTTGCAACTGCTTCATCGATCATGTCTTTAATAGGTGTAATTTCATCCCACATATCATCTGGAATAGGACAGGCATGGGTATGTTCTCCTTCGAAGTAACGTCCTTCCATTTTTGCAACATTGACATAACCAACCATTTTATTTCCTTCCATAATTGGAACTTGAATAGGTGCAATAGCTTTTCCATATGTTTGTTTTAAATCTTCTAATTTTTCTTTATATTCAGCATTTGGATAATCATGACCACTTACATAAATCATTTTTGCCTTATCACGTGCTTTATGCATAGCTTGTTTTGTTCCTACGCTTATTCCTCTTGTTGCAGGAACTACAATTAAAGCGCTTTCGGCAACTTTTAAAGCAGCTTCAACTTCACCGACAAAATCAAAAGAACCTGGAGTATCTAAAATATTAATTTTACAGTTGTTCCATTCTAATGGTATAACTGATAGTCCAATAGACGATTGCTTGGCAATTTCCTCTGGGGAATAATCACTAACTGTATTCCCATCTTTTATTGTCCCAATACGATTTGTTATTCCAGCACGATAAGCCATAGCTTCAATCACACTGGTTTTACCACTCCCTGAGTGGCCTAACACGGCAACATTACCGATTTCATTTGAATGATAAGCTCTCATAATATCATTCCTCCTTTTTTAAATGTTTTTGATATTTTTATTCTATCACAAAAACTTTATAATGAAAACGGTTACATCATAAATGTGATGAAATTTATTAAAAATAATGGTATAGTATAAATATAGGAGGATATATTATGGAAGTCGGTTTGATTATTGCTTTATTTGTTTCTAGTGCTATGGCATTGGATTGTTTGTATAATGATAGAAAAAAATCAGCGGGTGCTTTGTTGATATTGAATTTATGTTTAACAGTTGCTTTGGCATATCAGTTTGAACAAATGGAAAAGATTTTCTATCTTTTCTTGGCTTTAGTAGCTTTAGTTATTGCGTTTTTTGGTGTACGTTTTTATATGAGCAGAAAGAAAATGGAAGGTCAAATTATTGATCATCATAAAAGAATAGGAAGAAAGGATTAAAGTGATGGAAAAAATCTTATTTGAAATTGAAATGAAAGATGGAGGTATTATGAAAGGAGAACTTTATCCTGATATAGCTCCAAAAACAGTTGAAAACTTTGTGAAGTTAGTTAATCAAAATTTTTATGATGGATTAATTTTTCATAGAGTCATTCCTGGATTTATGATTCAAGGCGGAGGTATGGATGAAAATATGACACCTAAACATACTGATGCTATTGTTGGCGAATTTGCAAGTAATGGTATTAATAATTCTTTACTTCATACAAGAGGCGTTTTATCTATGGCTAGAACAATGGTTAAAAATTCAGCAAGTTCACAATTCTTCATTATGCATGAAGATGCACCTCACTTAGATGGAGATTATGCAGCTTTTGGTCAGATTATAGAAGGATTAGATATTGTGGATCGTATTGCGAATGTATCAAGAAATAGGATGGATTGTCCATATGAACCAGTTGTTATCAAAACAATGAGGTTGTTATAGTGAAATTATTTATTTTAGAAAACTGTCCACATTGTATAAGAGCAATGAATTGGATAAAAGAACTTTATGAGGAACATCCACAGTATAGAGATATTCCTATTGAATTAATAGATGAAGCTAAAGATGATGAATTAGCAAATTCCTATGATTATTATTATGTTCCTTGTTTTTTTGAGGGGAATATAAAATTACATGAAGGTGTAGCAAGCAAGGAAATAATAAAAAATATTTTTGATGATTATTTAAGGAGGAATAAATAAATGAATATTTTAGTTGCTGGTGGTGCTGGTTATATTGGGAGTCATATTTGTGTTGAGTTAATTGAAGCGGGTCATGATGTTGTTGTCATTGATGATTTTTCTAATTCAAGACCTGAAGTTTTGGATTATATTGAAGAAATCACTGGAACAAGAGTGAAATTCTATGAATTTAATATTTTAGATGAAGAAAAAACAGAAAAGGTATTTGAAGAAAATAAACTTGATGCTATTATTCATTGTGCTGCATTTAAAGCAGTTGGAGAATCAGTTGAAAAACCAATAGAATATTATGAAAATAACTTAATGACAACTTTGATTATGACAAAGATGATGAAGAAATATAAAGTGAATAATATTGTCTTTAGTTCAAGTGCAACAGTATATGGAGATCCAAAAGTGGTTCCATTAACTGAAGATTGTCCACTTGGACAAACAACAAATCCTTATGGAACAAGTAAAGCAATGATGGAAAGAGTTTTAACTGATGTTCAATTTGCAAATAAAGATATGTCAGTAACATTATTAAGATACTTTAATCCAATTGGCGCTCATGAATCAGGATTGATTGGTGAAAATCCAAAAGGAATTCCAAATAATTTAATGCCTTATATCATGAAAGTTGCTACTGGAGAATTACCATGTTTAGGTGTGTTTGGTGATGATTATGATACAGTAGATGGAACTGGTGTAAGAGATTATATCCATGTTGTTGACTTAGCAAAAGGACATGTCTTAGCGATTGAAAAGTATAAAGAACCAGGCGTTCATGTTTGTAATTTAGGAACTGGACAAGGATATAGTGTTCTTCAAATTGTTCATGCTTTTGAAAAAGTGAATGGTGTAAAAGTGAATTATGAAATTAAAGATAGACGTCCAGGTGATATAGCAACTTGTTATGCTGATCCAACACGTGCTAAAGAACAATTGGGTTGGGTTGCTGAAAAATCGTTAGAAGATATGTGTAG
>CAJUJC010000075.1 GCA_910586805.1 uncultured Erysipelotrichales bacterium
CCAAAATTCTTTGTATGTAATAAAGAATATGAACGTGAGTTTTGTTTATATATTGGATAATAATCATTGGCAATAGGATTAACTGTATGAAAAACGCCAGGAATATAAACATCTTTTCCCTTTGTCCCTTCATCAATAAAACTATAACGATGATAATCATCAACAGTTAATCTAAAAATTAAACATACACCTTTTTGATATTGCTTTGCTAATGTTTCACTTTGTAATAGCTCTTCAACTGTATATCTTGTATCTTTAATTGTTAATATTGTTTTTGAAGTTATGGGATAATAACTAACCTTTGAATCAGCAGGTGCAATTAAATGTGTTTCTTCTTTATCAATTGGTCTATATTCTGGTAAAATTTTTCTCGTAAAAAATTCATTATAACTTTTATAGTCTACCTTTTCATATTGATGTAAATCAATATGATTCTTTTGTACAAAAGAAGAGATTTTTCTTTTAGATAAAGAACTATTCATATATTTACCACCAATATGTGTAACAAAAGGAAGTGTTAATACCTTGAGTATACATCTTCCTACGACATTCCCGTATAATCTTTTTAACAATTGATTTTGACTTTGGTCATAAACCACACTATTCCCTTGACGATCAAAAATCTTCATTATATCAATACCAATCCAATCATAATTAATATTCCAACAACACCCATAGCCATAATTCCTTTTAAACCAGGTTTCACAACTTTAAAGTCAACAACAAACGCAACTGCTACTATTCCCATAAACCAACCATAAATGCTTATTGTTAATTCATAAGTTAGAAAATAATTCAACAAATAGATAGCAGGAAAAATAAGACTTGCACATGTTACAGGCAATCCTTGATAATATTTTCTTTTTTCATTTGTTTCTTGCTGTCTCATTTCCTCAACAACATTAAAATATCCTAATCGACTTACTGCACCAATAGAATACAATGCAAACAATACAAACCAAATCCATCCATTCAATCCCATTGTATAACCAATAATTGCTGGAAACACACCAAAGCTGAACATATCTACTAAAGAATCAATTTGAATACCAAATTTTTTCTCCTTTTCTGTTCTTTCTTTTTTTGTACGTGCAACAATGCCATCTAATGAATCAAACATTCCACATAACAATAAACAAAGCAAAGCATAAATTTCTTCACCCTGAAATGCTAGATGTGTTCCAAATAGTGCACTAAGTAAACTGAAATAAGTTAATATTACTGTATAATTATAATATCCAATCATATTAATCTCCTATTTTTGCTTTAATAAATCTATTATACCATAATTCTTGCTTTTTTTACATATCTTTCGCAAAGAGAAAAGAATAAAACACTTATTTTGTTGTACTTCCAAAACCACCGTTGCGTTCTTCAGTAACATTATCATCTTCAGTAATACCATATTGCATAAATATTCCTTGTGCAAAACCTTGCCCCACCTTAATATCAACAACTTTTTCTTCATTAGAATCATTAGTCATTTTAATAAAAATATGACCTTCATTATCTGAATAGAAATAATCACTATCAATAACTCCAACAGTATTATTTAATTGTAATCTAAATTTAAAACCTAAACCACTTCTTGGATAAATCATCAATACCCATCTTGGATTCATTTCACATCTGATTCCTGTTGGGACTTTTGTTGTTTCTCCTGGTTTTAAATGAATATCAACAGGTGTATAAAAATCATATCCAGCAGAGCCTTTTGTTGCTCGTTTTGGTAATTTTAATCCTTCATATATATTTTGTATTTCTTGTTTTGTTAATGAGAAATCTTCTAACATAGCTTTTTCAAATTGTTCATATGATACTTTATAAAATTTTGCTGTTTCCATAATCATCCTCCATTTGTCAATATTCTATACTATTTTATAAATATTGACAAGGATAGTCGTTTTTATTTTTATGATGATGCCTCTCTCAATCAAGATATGACTCACTCTTTTATGAAATTTAATCTTCTTAAAATATTAAATAATAAAATATATTAAAAGAAAAAAAGATAATTATCTCTTTACCTAAAATTTGATAATTATCTTATCTAACAACAATAAATATAAATGGTTAATTAAATATCTAAACACACTTTTCATATATCTTATGCATTTACTTTGTAAAAACTATTTTTTGAATATATGTTTATTTAATCTCTTGGTTTGTTAATGATTTTAATTTTACAAACTCTTTTTCATTTTTTGCAATATACGCATTTTAAAATCTCTCATTCTTTTTCCATATCGACTTGTCATGATAAAACCAACCAATATAATTCCAAGCATTCCACCTTTTAAAAATCCATCACTAAATCCTTTAAAAAAACCAGATTTTACATTTCCTAAATATCCTTCAAACAACAATGTGATCATATAGAAAACAATCGCAAATAAAAACAATCTATTCATTCTCTTATTATGATTTTGTCCTTCCACACTTGTGTAATCAGCGACTTTCAATACAGTTTCTTCTACTTCTTTATTCATATTCCCACTTTTCCTTTCTCCATCAAGTATCTCACGAATTTCAATTTGATAACAATCAGCAATTTCAATCAAAACATCAAAATCTAGCATATTTCTTCCATTTTCCCAACGTGATATTGTCCTATTTGATACATTTAATATTTGAGCCAGTTCTTCTTGTGTAATTCCTTTTTCCTTACGTTGTTCTTTTAAAAACATTCCTATCTTCTTTAAATCCATAAACTCTCCCTCCTTTCACTATCATTTTAATCTTTTTATTTACAAATAAACACGACACAAAATGAGAATAACAGCAAAAAGAAGCCACAAATGTAGCTTCTATCCTCATTACTTAATAGATTGATGATATTCTTGTAAAGATTTAACTTCATGACTACCATGAATACTCATTTCCATAATACCTTCTAATGATGCTTTTGCAGCAGCAATATTTGTCATATATGGAATTCTCATTTTAATAGCTGTTTTTCTAATATAACTATCATCAGTAGCTCCTTGTTTTCCTTGAGGAGTATTGATAATCAATGCCAATTCACCATTTGTTAGGGCATCAGCAATATTTGGGCGACCTTCATAAATCTTCTTAATTTTTTCAACTGGTATATTATTATGTTTAATCATTTCATAAGTTTTACCAGTTGCCACAATTGTAAATCCTGCATCATAATATCCTCTTGCAAGTTCTACAACTTGAGGTTTATCTAAATCATTAACACTAATCAACACTTTTCCTTCAGTTGGTAAAATTGTTTGTGCTCCTTCTTGAGATTTATAATAAGCTCCACCATAAGATAATCCAATTCCCAACACCTCTCCTGTTGATCTCATTTCTGGTCCTAAAATAGGGTCAACTTCAGGGAACATATTAAATGGGAATACTGCTTGTTTAACTCCAACATGTGGAATTTTCTTTTCTTCAAGACTTGTTACTGGAGATTCTCTACCTGTTAAATCTAAAGTTACAATATCAGTAGCAATTTTTACCATATTGATATTACATACTTTTGATACCAAAGGTACAGTTCTTGAAGCTCTTGGATTTGCTTCTAAAACATAAACTTTATCATCAGCAATCGCATATTGCATATTCATCAAACCATGAACATTCATTTCTTTCGCAATTTTCTTTGTATATTCTTTAATTGTATTCAAATGTCTAATTGGAATATGTTTAGATGGTAAAATACATGCTGAATCCCCTGAGTGAATACCAGCTAATTCAATATGTTCCATAACTGCTGGAACAAATACATTTTCACCATCACTAATTGCATCTGCTTCACATTCCATAGCATTATTTAAGAATCTATCAATTAAAATAGGTCTATCAGGTGTCACACCTACTGCTGCTAACATATATTGTCTTAATGATTCATCATCATAAACAACTTCCATACCACGTCCACCTAATACATAAGAAGGTCTTACCATTAGTGGATAACCAATACGTTGAGCAATATCTAAAGCCTCATCAACATTCACAGCCATTCCTGATTCAGGCATTGGAATTTCTAATTTTTCCATCATAGCATTAAATAAATCTCTATCTTCAGCCATATCAATAGTTTCAGGTGTTGTTCCTAAGATATTTACACCATTTTCTTTTAATTGAGAAGCTAAATTTAATGGAGTTTGTCCTCCAAATTGAGCAATAACACCTACTGGTTTTTCGTACTCATGAATACTCAACACATCTTCTAATGTCAATGGTTCAAAATATAACTTATCTGAAGTATCATAGTCAGTTGATACTGTTTCAGGATTACAGTTAACAATAATTGTTTCAAAACCTAATTTCTTTAATGCAAGCGAAGCATGAACACAACAATAATCAAATTCAATACCTTGCCCAATTCTATTAGGTCCTCCACCTAAAATCATAATTTTCTTTTTATCACTAGCAACATCTTTTGGTGTCTTACCATGATATGTAGAATAATAATATGCGTTATCTTTTGTTCCACTTACATGCACTGGTTCCCATACTTGACAAATACCATTTTCTAATCTTTCTTGTCTAATTTCACTTTCTTGAATATCCAAGATTTGACTTAAATATTTATCAGAGAAACCATCTTTTTTAGCTTGTTCTAATAATTCTATTGGTAAAGTTTTCTCTTTATATTTCATTAATCTTTCTTCTTCATCAACCAACTCTTTCATTTGTTCAATGAAATAATGTTTGATTTGTGTTAATTCAAACAATTCATCAACTGTTGCTCCTTTTCTTAAGGCTTCATACATAATAAATTGTCTTTCACTTGTTGCATCAGCTAACTTATGTAACAATTCTTCTTTTGTTAATGTATTAAAATCTTTAGCATAACCTAATCCTGCTCTACCAATTTCCAATGAACGAATAGCTTTTTGGAATGCTTCTTTATAAGTCTTACCAATACTCATAACTTCTCCAACAGCTTTCATTTGTGTTCCAAGTTTATCTTGTGAACCTTTGAATTTTTCAAAAGCCCATCTTGCAAACTTAATAACAACATATTCACCATCAGGTACATATTTATCTAAAGTTCCATATTTTCCACAAGGAATTTCATCTAATGTTAATCCAGCTGCTAACATTGCTGATATTAAAGCGATTGGGAAACCAGTTGCTTTAGAAGCCAATGCTGAAGATCTTGAAGTTCTTGGATTGATTTCAATAACACAAATTCTATCACTGACAGGATCATGAGCAAATTGCACATTTGTTCCACCAATAACACCTACTGACTCAACAATTTTAAATGCTTGTTCTTTTAAACGATCTTGACATTCTTGAGAAATTGTTAGCATTGGAGCACTACAAAATGAATCCCCTGTATGAACACCTATTGGATCAATATTTTCAATAAAACATACTGAAATCATATTATTTTTTGCATCTCTAACAACTTCAACTTCAAGTTCTTCCCATCCTAAAATAGATTCTTCAATTAAACATTGATGAACTAAACTTGCTTGTAAACCACGAGAAACGACTGTTTTTAATTCTTCAATATTATAAACAAGTCCTCCTCCTGCACCACCCATTGTATAAGCGGGTCTAACAACAACAGGATATCCTAATTCATCAGCAATCGCCAAAGCTTCTTCCATTGTATTCGCAATACCACTTCTAGCCATTTCAATACCAAGTTTATCCATTTCTTTTTTAAATTCTAAACGGTCTTCACCACGTTCAATTGCATCAACTTGAACTCCTAGAACTTTAACATTATATTTATCTAACACTCCTGCCTGATTTAACTCTGAACATAAGTTTAATGCTGATTGTCCGCCTAAGTTAGGAAGTAATGCATCAGGTTTTTCTTTTTCAATAATTTGAGTTAGCCTTTCTACATTTAATGGTTCAATATAAGTCACATCAGCAGTTTCAGGATCAGTCATAATTGTTGCAGGATTTGAATTAACCAATACGATCTTATATCCTAAACCTCTTAAAGCTTTACATGCTTGTGTTCCTGAATAATCAAACTCACAAGCTTGCCCAATAATAATTGGTCCCGAACCAATAACTAATACAGTATTAATATCTTCTCTTTTTGGCATGATTTATTCCTCCTTTTATTCATTCCATAAAAAAGACATATCAACAAAAATGATATGTCTAAATATAAAAATGAGAAAAAGGACTTAATGATTTAAAAGATTTTATTTGTGCTTTTAATATCATTTTTATCATTTTTCTCATTCCTTTCATTTATCTACATTAGTATAGTCAATCTTACAAAATTATTCAAGAGATTATTGAAAAAAATTTAAGAAAATTTAAAAGTCATTTTTACTAATTCTTGTAATTTCATAGCCTTCTTGTTTAAAGCGTTCAAAGATTTTTTGAATATGTGCTTCACCATTTGTTTCACAAGTCACACGAAGTTCCACTTCTGAAAAACGTGCAAAGTTTTTAAATTGATTATGTTCTACACCAATAACATTTGCATTACATTCAGACAAGACATGAGCCACAAATTCTAATTCTCCTGGTTTATCTAATAATTGAACTGAGAATGTAAAAATTCTTCCTCTAGAAATCAACCCTTTATTTATCATTGAAGAAATAGATAACACATCAATATTTCCACCACTAATCAAAGAAACAACCTTTTTATTCTTTTCATTTAATTTCTTCAAAGCTGCCAATGCCAAAATACCTGAATTTTCCGCAATCAACTTATGCTTTTCAGCTAACATTAGAAAAGCATCCATCAATTCATAATCAGACACTGTAATAATACCATCAACATAGTCCCTAATATAATCAAACGTTTTTTCTCCAATCTGTTTAACAGCAGTTCCATCTGCAATTGTTACCGCTTCTTGTAAAGCTACAACCTGATCTTCATTAATTGCTGCCAAAGCACTTGCTGCTCCTTCTGGTTCAACACCTACAATTTTAATCGTTGGTTTGATTTGTTTCGCGGCACATGCAATACCAGAAATTAATCCACCACCACCAATAGGTACTAAAATAATATCTACATCAGGTAATTCTTCTAATATTTCCAAGGCAATAGTTCCTTGTCCTTCAATCACATCATCATCATCAAAAGGATGTACAAATGTATAACCATGTTCCTTTTGCAAATCGCAAGCATGACTATAAGAGTCATCATAAACTTCCCCTGCCAAAACAACCTGAGCTCCATGAGCTTCAGTAGCTTCTACTTTTATTAAAGGTGTATGCTTTGGCATAACGATTGTTGCTTTCACTCCTAATTTATTTGCAGCATATGCTACACCTTGGGCATGATTTCCTGCTGAAGAAGCAATTAATCCATGTTTCTTCGCCTCATCACTCATTTTCACAATTTTATTATAAGCACCCCTGATTTTAAAAGCCCCTGTTCTTTGTAAATTTTCAGGTTTGATATAAACTAGATTTTTACATTCTTTTGAAAAAGCTTCACTGTATATTAAAGGAGTCGGAATAATCACTTCATCAACTCTCTTTTTTGCTTCTTGAAATTGTTTTAAATCTATCATAAGCCTACCTCCATTATATGTGGGTATTATAACATGATTATTTTCTTATTTGAATTGATTTTTTTCATTATCGTAAATATAGTCTATCTTTTTTAGTTTTTCTATAATTTCCTGCTTAGAAATATCTAAATCATCACATAAAGCATCTAAAGAATCATATTGATCTCTTAACTTCATATTTATAAAACTTAACAACATTACTGGATCATTTGGTATCATATTCACTCCATCCCTTCTATCATTTTATATAAAGCATCCGCAATCCCATCATCATTATTTGATAACGTAATATAATTTGCACGTTCTTTAACACCATCAACTGCATTATCCATAGCAATCCCCATACCTGCATATTCAATCATACTTAAATCATTATATCCATCACCAAAAGCCATAACTTCTTCTTGTTTCATTCCTAATATTTTAACAAGTCTATCTAAAGATGCTGCTTTATCAATACCTTGTGCCATGATTTCAATGAAAAAAGGAGCACTTCTATAAATACTTAAACTATCTCCAAATGGTTGTTTAAATTCATCAATAATACTTCCTACATAATCAGGTTTTCCTGTCAATAACACTTTGTGAATAGGATTCTTTAAATTCGTTTTAAAAGATACTTTTTTCTTTTGAATATCGTTGATACTCGATTCTACATTAACATATTCATCATTAATATCCTCAGTGACAATCATATCATCTTCATATGTCATACAAGCAAGTCCATATTCCTTTGCACGATCATATGCTTTCTTTGCTTCATCTATCGTTAAGGTTTGTTCATAAATTGTATCCTTTGTTTTCACATCAACGACTCTTGCCCCATTAAAAGAAAGAATATATCCTCCATATTTTTCTAAATCCAGTTCCTTAGCTTCATGTCTTAACCCTGGTGTTGGCCTGCCAGAAGCTAACACAATCTTTATACCCATTTCTTGTGCTTTGATCAAAGCCTCTTTCGTTTGTGGTGTAATTTCATTATTTGTATTTTTTAAAGTTCCATCCAAATCTAAAGCTATAAGTTTATACTTCATAAAAACCCTCCTTACTTGTTATAGTTTATCTTAATAGATTTCTTTTCATTTGTCTATATGCTCTACCATAATACTTATTGATATTAAATATTGTTCATATGATTGAACTGAAAAATAATTGTTAATTTCATATTCATAAGCATCACCTATGATTTGATAGCCTTCCTCTTCAATAAATTGTATTAATTTAAAAAATGAATCTTGTATTGAATCATAAAAACCTTCATGTAAAATCGTTGCATAAGTTCCTTTAGGTTTTAAACGATAGTTCTTATCTTTAATCTTCTTATTTAAAAGAACGTAGTATAGATTTTCATTAAAATTATGTTCAAGAAGTTGACTATAATTTACAATACTACCCAAAGGAAATTCTTCTGTTAATTGATGTTGACGGCAATATTCAAAATGACGACTAATATATTCCATCATTTCTTTATCTTTTATTTCACGTTGAGGTAATTGGACGGTTAATAAATGTTCTTTCTCACACTCTTGTATAAAAGGATCATTGTGTTTTGTTTGTATACCATATTTCGTCATAGAAATAGATTGTTGAATACGTTTCTGTATTCTCTCAATTTTTCTTTTTTCTTTTTCTAATTCATTATTTTTTTCTTCTAACATTGTTATAAAGTTTTCTATATTTCTTTCTAACATAAATGTTTGAATATCTTTTAAAGACATATGAGCCTCTTGTAAAATTTTAATTAAATCAAATTCAAAATATTGTTGTGAAAGATAATAACGATACCCATTGTCTTTAACAATCTTAGGTTTTAATATTCCTATTTCATCATAATGAAATAATGTTTCTTTTGTTGTGTGACATAATTTCGCAAATTCACCTGTTGTATAATATGTTTGATAATAGTTTGACATAATTTCTCCTTGACTATAGTGTTACCCTATGCTTTATGATAGCATATGGAGGTGGATCATGAAAACAAAATTTCATTTTTTTAAATATGTTAGTTTGAATATGTTAAGTATGTTAGGGATGTCTTGTTATATTTTGGCTGATACTTTATTTATTGCAAATGGTGTTGGATTAAACGGTTTGACTGCTTTAAATCTTGATTTACCTATATACAATATTATTTTTGGCATCGGATTATTATTAGGAGTCGGTGGAGCAACTCGCTTTTCTATACTTAAAGCTCAAAATGAAAATGACAAAGCATCACAATATTTTACTTATGCCATTAACTTTGCCATCATCGTTTCTATTCCAATAATGTTGATTGGGTTTTTGATGAGTGATCATATTGTTATTATGTTAGGAGCTGATGAATCCATAAAAGATATTGCTTCTATTTATTTAAAAAGTTTTATTGGGTTTACACCTTTCTTTATACTCCAACAAATCATTGTATGCTTTTTAAGAAATGACAATAATCCTAAACTCGCTAGTATAGCCATGCTTGCAGGAACAAGTTTTAATATCTTATTTGATTACATTTTAATATTTCCTTGCAATTTAGGTATGATGGGAGCTGCACTTGCTACTGGATGTTCTCCAATTATAACATTGATTGTTTGTAGTTTACATTTTATTCAAAAGAAGAATCATTTTCATTATATAAAAACATCTATAAACTTAAATTATATAAAACAAATTATTCAAATTGGTATTCCTTCTTTTATTACTGAATTATCATCAGGAGTTATTATTTTTGCATTTAATATTATTATTTTATCTATTGGAGGAAATATTGGTGTTGCTAGTTTTGGAATCATTAGTAATCTTGCATTGGTTGTCACATCATTATTTACTGGTATTTCACAAGGAGTTCAACCTTTGATGAGTTATAGTTATGGTTTACAAAATTTTAAAGATATTAAAGATTATTTAAAGTTATCTATTATAAGTTCACTTGTTTTAACACTATTTGTATGGTTAAGCACTGTTATTTTCCCTGAGGTTATTATTTCTTTGTTTAATAGTGAGAACAATCAAAGGATTATTGAGATGACATGTATAGGTTTACCTATATATTTCTTTGGTTATTTTTTTGCTGGTATGAATATGATTGATATATCTTATTTTGCATCAACATCTCAAGTTAAACCATCGTCTTTATTATCAATACTTAGAAGTGGGCTTGTTTTAATTCCATTGACTCTTATATTATCACAAATGTTTGGTTTAAATGGTGTTTGGTTATCTTATCCTATCAGTGAATTGATTATTCTATTTATTTCCTTATACATGAAGAAAAACAGCAGTCTTAAATGAACCGCCCCTGTCAAGTAGACAGATGAAATAATTAAAATGTTTTTGATGAAGTTGCCGATGAGACAACTTCATTTTCTTTATGCACTTAAAGTTGAACTGCCTATGTAATGTTCTAATTTATATTTCTTTATTCTTTTATTTTCTGGTATTGGATATTG
>CAJUJC010000076.1 GCA_910586805.1 uncultured Erysipelotrichales bacterium
GCGTAATAAACAAAGAATAGGGGATATTAATGCACGTATTGAAGATAATTTATCAGGAATAAGAGTTGTTAAAAGTTTTGCAAACGAAAATGAAGAAATGGATAAATTTCAAGTTGAGAATAGAAGATTTGTAGATAGTAAACGTAATAGTTATTTATATATGGCAAAGTATCATTCAGGGTTAGGTATCCTTATAAGTACAATTACATTTGCAGTTATTTTCTTTGGAGCTTTGTTTATAAGTGAACAACGTATAAATACACCTGATTTAATTGCATTTATTTTGTATATAACAAACTTAATTGATCCTGTAAAAAAATTAATCAACTTTACTGAACAATTCCAAGAAGGGGCAACAGGTTTTGAACGTTTTATGGAGATTTTAGAAGTTCAGCCTGATATTCAGGATTGTGATCATGCTGTTGATTTAAAAGAGGTGAAAGGACATATTGTTTTTGAAAATGTTTCATTTAAATACGATGAGAAAAATGCATATGTTTTTCAAAATATAGATTTAGATGTTCAACCTGGAGAATACATAGCTTTAGTAGGAAGTTCAGGTGTTGGAAAAACAACAATGTGTTCATTGTTGCCACGTTTTTATGAAGTCAATGATGGAGCTGTTTATATAGATAATCAAAATATCAAAGATGTAAAACTAGCATCTTTAAGAAAAAATATTGGGATTGTTCAACAAGATGTTTATTTGTTTGCAGGTACAATTATGGATAATATTCGTTATGGAAATTTTCATGCGACTGATGAAGAAGTTATTGAAGCAGCTAAAAAAGCAAATGCTCATGATTTTATTATGGAATTACCTGATGGCTATGATACAGATTGTGGTCAAAGAGGTGTGAAACTATCTGGCGGGCAAAAACAACGTTTATCTATTGCAAGAGTTTTTTTGAAAAATCCACCTATTTTAATTTTTGATGAAGCAACGAGTGCTTTAGATAATGAAAGTGAACATGTTGTTCAACAATCTTTAGAAAGTCTTGCTGAAAATAGAACAACTTTTGTAATAGCTCATCGTTTATCAACAATTAAAAATGCAAAACGTATTTGTGTATTAACAGAAAAAGGTATTGAAGAACAAGGAAATCATGAAGAATTATTGAAATTAAATGGAAAATATGCACATTTATATAAAATGCAATTTAAAAATCAATAAACGAAAAAGGATGCTAATCATGCATCCTTTTGTTGTAACCATAACATTGGTTAGGGATAAGTTCTTCTTCAATTCTTAATAATTGATTGTATTTAGCAATACGTTCACTTCTTGACATAGAGCCAGTTTTGATATAGCCAGCATTTGTACCAACTGCTAAATCTGCTATAAATGTGTCTTCTGTTTCTCCTGAACGATGAGAAACAATAATCTTATACTGATGTCTTTTTGCTAATTCAATAGTGTCTAATGTTTCAGTTAATGTACCAATTTGGTTTAATTTGATTAAAATAGCATTTCCGATGTTTTCATTGATTCCCATTTGTAATCTTTCTTTATTCGTTACAAATAAATCATCACCTACAAGCATGATAGAAGATAAACGTTCAGTCAAATGTTTCCATCCACCAATATCATCTTGATCCAATCCATCTTCAATAGAAATAATAGGATATTTTTGACACAATTCATCATAATAAGCAATTAATTCTTTTGAAGTGTAACACTTATCACCCATACAATAATGTGCATCTTTATAAAATTCACTTGCTGCGACATCTAAAGCAATAGAAATATCTTTACCTGGTTCATAACCTGCATTTTTAATAGATTCAATAATAGCAGTTAAAGCAATATCGTTGCTATCTAGTGTTGGAGCAAATCCACCCTCATCACCAACAGAAGTGTTATATCCTTTCTTTTTAAGAATATTTTTTAAATGATGAAAGACTGATGAGCCCATTTCAATTGCTTGTTTCATACTTCTTGCACCAATGGGAACAATCATAAATTCTTGGAAGTCAAGATTGTTATCAGCATGAGCTCCACCATTAATAATGTTCATCATGGGAATAGGAAGGACGTGTGCATTACATCCACCAATATATTGATATAAAGGTATATCATAATAATCAGCAGCACAAGATGCACATGCAAGAGAAACAGCAAGTAATGCATTTGCTCCTAAATTCGATTTGTTTTTTGTACCATCTAATTGAATAAGTTCTTCATCAATTAATCTTTGACTTGTTACATCATAACCTAATAAATGTTCTTGAATGACATCATTGACATTTGATACTGCTTTAAAAACACTTTTTCCTAAAAAACAATTTTGATTTCCATCACGAAGTTCATGAGCTTCATAAATACCAGTTGATGCACCAGAAGGCACGATGGCTGATCCTTTGGCACCACTTTCACTATGAACTTCAACTTCGATTGTAGGGAAACCTCTTGAATCTAAAACTTGTCTAGCAAAAATATTTGTAATATATGGCATAATTATTCCTCCTTCATTTTTATAATTCACTAAAATAAGAAAAATATACAAAAAAGAATATTCTTCACTTTTATCCATGAATTTATCTGATAAAAACAAAAGAGTAAAAAAATTATTATCTTTTTTGATTCTATGGTATAATAAAAAAAGAAAAGAGGGATAGTTATGAAAATATGTTTATATATAGGTTTAAGTTTAGTGTTTTTTCTCATAGCAGTTTATTTGTTATATAAAAGAGAAAGAATGGCTCAAGAATTGGTAGCTAGAAAAGCAGAAAACGAATATAGAATACAAGAAATGAATGATCAACTTGATAAAATTCAAGAGCAATTAGATCAATCACATAATACAATTTTGACTTTTCAAAAAATATCAGTTAAAATATTGGAATTTTTCAAAAAATAATGAAATTATTTAAAAATATATTGACAAAAATAGTCGTATCATTATAATCTAAAGCAAGATATTTAAACTCAATGATAAAGAGAGTAATTTGAAGGCGTATAAAAGCGAGCTAACGTTGGTGGAAGGTTAGTATACAAATTGAAATGAACCGCACTTTGGAGAGGAGTATCTGAAAAAAAGTAGGATGCTATGTGTGTCAGCATTAATGACAAGAGGTGGATATATGTATTCATATATCAACAAGAGTGGTACCGCGGATGATTTCGTCTCTTAGTTATAACTAAGAGGCGTTTTTTGTTAGGAGGAATTCAATGAGGGTGTTATTACGGTAAAGATTATCTATAATTGATTAAATTTATTAAATGAAAATTGAATAAAAATATGAAAGAAGAGGGAAAGAAAATGAATAAATTAGGAAAATTATTATTAGTAGGAACTATGGCATTAGGATTAGCAGGGTGTGGAGGAAATGATAAACCAACTGCTGATAATGGAGATAAAAAAGAACCTGTAACAATTACAATTGGAATTTCACCTGATTATGCTCCATATGAATCAAAAACAAAAGAAGGAAAAATTGTTGGTTTTGATGTTGATATGGTTGATTTGTTTGAAAAATATTTAACTGAAGAAGAAGGCGTTGAATACAACTTAGAATTTAAAGAAATGGATTTTGATAACATTGTTGTACAAATTCAAGGAAGTCAAGTTGACTTAGGGGTATCAGGGTTTACTTATGATGAAAAAAGAAAAGTTGAATGGTCTGAACCATATTTGGGTTCTTCTCAAGTCGCTGTGGTTAATAAAAATAGTGATATAAAAACAAAAGATGATTTAAAAGATAAGAAAATCGCTGCACAAACTGGAGCAACTGGAGAAAAAGTTGCTAAAGATTTGACTAAAGATTATGTTGGTATGAAAAGTGTTCAAGATATTTTTACAGGTTTATCTTCAAATCAATATGATGCAGTTATTGTAGATAGTGGAGTTGCTAAAAATTATGTCAATAATGGTGAATTTACACTGATTGATGAAGTTTTATTAGATGAAAAGAACTATATTATTGCTAAAGAAGGTAATAAAGAAATGATTGAAAAAATCAATAAATGTATTCAAAAATTCATTGCGTCTGAAGATTATACAAAATTATGTAATGAATATGGATTAACTCCATTAGAAAAATAATGAGAAAGAGGGGATAATATGTTCGCTGCATTTGATCAAGTCTTTACACAAGAAAACTTATTATACTTAGGAGAAGGGGCTTTGGTATCACTTGGATTAGCAACATTATCCCTTTTCTTTGGTTTGATTTTAGGGGTTATTGGAGCTTCAGCGAAACGCTCTAGATTCTTTTTACTAAGGATGTTAGGGAATGTTTATGTAGAGGTTATTCGTGGAACACCAATGTTACTTCAAATATTAATGTTATTCTCAGTTATTCCATCTATTTATACAGCGATTACTGGTGAAGTATTACGTATAAATCTATTTTTGATTGGTGTTATTGCATTAAGTATTAATAGTGGTGCATATAGTACTGAGTTGATTAGAAGTGGTATTAATGGGGTGGATAAAGGACAATGGGAAGCATGTGATACTTTGGGATTAAGTTCTTTCCAAACGATGAAACTTGTTGTTTTACCACAAGCATTTAAGATTATTATTCCACCAGTTATTAGTGAGTTTATTACGTTGATTAAAGATTCATCATTAATTAGTACAATTGGGGCAGTTGAGTTATTAAAGAGTGCTCAAGTGATTGGTGCAGAATACTATGAAGTGATGTCTCCATATTGCTTAGCAGCAGTCTTTTATTTGGTGATGACAATTAGTATTTCTTATTTAGGAAAATATGTAGAAAGGAAGTTGGCTGAAAGTGATTAAAGTAGAAAATATTACGAAACAATTTAATAAATTAAAGGCAGTCAATGATGTTTCTTTAGAAATACAAAAAGGTGAAATTGTTTGTTTGATTGGTCCTTCAGGTTCGGGAAAAAGTACAGTTTTAAGATGTATCAATGGACTTGAAAAACCTGAGAATGGAAAAATTTATATTGAAGGTCAATTATATGATGTAAGTGACAAAGAAAACTATGCGATTTTAAAAAGAAAAATGGGCTTTGTGTTTCAACATTTTAACTTATTTCCTAATATGACTGTATTAGATAATTTAACATTAGCACCTATTCAAGTCATGAAAATGAATAAAGATGAAGCTGAAAAAGTTGCTTGTCAATATTTAGATAGAGTTGGATTATTGGATAAAAAAGATGAATATCCAAATAAATTATCAGGAGGTCAAAAGCAACGTGTTGCGATTGCAAGAAGTTTGTGTATGAATCCTGAAATTATGTTGTTTGATGAACCAACAAGTGCATTAGATCCAGAGATGGTTATTGAAGTTTTAGAAGTTATGAAAGAACTTGCAAATGAAGGAATGACAATGGTTGTTGTAACTCATGAAATGGGATTTGCAAAAACAGTTGCCAATAGAGTTATATTTTTAGAAAATGGTCAAATTGTTGAGGAAAATAATTCTAAAGATTTCTTTACTCAACCTAAAACAAAAAGAGCTCAAATTTTCTTAAAGAAGGTTATGTATTAATGAAAATCAATGAATTTAAAGTAGAAACATGGATGACTGATCATGAAAATGATTGTAAGTATAATCTTACAGAAACATGTGTATCATCTATGTCATTGAATGAATTACAAGAATATGTGGATGAAGATATTTCATCAACAATGATGAATATGGTTTTAGATTATGGACCTATTATTGGTTCATCTCGTTTAAAGCAAGCAATATTGTCTTTGTATGAAAGTGGTACTGAAGAAAATATTGCTATTGCTCACGGAGCTATTAATGCGAATGAATTGGTTATGATGTCTTTATTGAATGAAGGAGACCATGTCATAAGCTTATTTCCATCCTATCAACAAATGTATGATTTTCCAAAATCGTTAGGTTGTGAAGTCAGTTTCATTGATTTGGATGAAAATAAAAATTGGATACCTACACTTGAGGATTTTAAACAAGCAATGAAGAAAAATACAAAAATGATTTGTTTGAATTTACCAAATAATCCAACAGGAACAATTCTTCCATTACATTTCATGAAAGAAATTATAAACTTAGCTAAAGAATATGAGTGTTATATATTGTGTGATGAAATTTATCGTGGTGTCAATACAAAGACAGGAAAATTATCGCCATCATGGAGTGATTATTATGAAAAGGCCATTGTTACACAAAGTTTATCAAAGGTGTTTTCATTTGCTGGACTTCGTTTGGGTTGGATCAAAGGTCCTAAAAATGTGATTGAAGATATTAATTATCGTAGAGATTATCATATTATTAGTAGTGGTCCTTTGAATGATTGTTTAGGAGCTTTGGTTTTAGAAAATAAAGATGCACTTTTAAAAAGAAGTTTAGATATATGTCAAAAAAATAAAGAGTTATTAAGCCAATGGTTAGAAAAAGAACCGCTTGTATCGTGTGTTATTCCTGAAGAGGGAACAGTTTGTTTTCTCAAATATGAAGTTGATATGCCTTCTCATGAGTTTTGTGAAAAATTACAAAAAGAAACAGGAATTTTCTTTGTTCCAGGAAGTGCATTTGGAATAGAATATCATTTACGTTTTGGATTTACACATGAATATGAATATGTAAAACAAGGATTAGAATTATTTTCTAAGTGGCTTGATCAATTTAGGTAGCATGACTACCTTTTTTATTTTCTTTATTAATAAATCTTTGATATATGTTGTTATATAGAATTATGTATGCAGACTTCAATAAAACATTGAAGTCCATTATAAAAAACGAGAAGAATCATGTTAATAAATGTCTTGACTATAGACATATTTATAAACATGATAAGCCGATAAAATTAAGGTTGTCAGTAATCCTATGAGCATAACAATAGCAACACTTAAAACATGATAATAAGGTGTTAAAATAATTAATAATATAAGTTCTATTAAACATTCTAACGTACTCATCCAAAACATCTCTTTATTTTTGTTTAATGCTTGAAGGGTTGCTGTTAAAGGAGTTTGTAAATAAAAGAGTGTAAAAGGGATAGACATATATTTTAGATATTCATAACCATTTGTTGTGTTATACATAAATTGTAAGCAGTAGTCTCCAAAAAAATAAAAAAGAAGAGTGAAGGGTAAACTGATGAAAAAGCAAGCAATAACTCCATATAAAACATGTTTTTGCAAAGCATATTTTTGATTATAAGCTATATCTTTGTTTAGAATAGGGAGCAATAATCTTAAAATAACATTGTTAAAGAATGTAGGAGTAATAAGAAGAGATATAACATATCCACTAATAATCGCATACTGTAAATGGATTTGTGAATTATCTATATTCATTTTCGACAATATATAAACCAAGATAATGGGTTCTATAAAATTATAACATGAATGTAATAATCTTGAACCAGTTAATGGGAGAGCAATGTTCATCATATCTTTGAAAATAAAATGATCTTGAAAATAACTCACTGGTCTTATATAGATAGGGATATGTCTATGAAGTTTATAATATAAATAGAGAATGGATGTTAACTCACCAACGCTCATTGATAAAATAGCAATAGATACAAGGATATTCATAGGTAGGTGAATGAACATACGAATGAATATATAAGTAAATAAGAGCCTTGATACCTCTTCTAAAAGTTGAGCAATAGATAAATCCCAAACATCTTCTTTACCTAAATAATAGTTTTTGATTATACCACTTATTCCTACAAGAGGAACAAAAGGAATGAGTGATAATAATGGTAAATATGCTTGTTCTTGTTTTAGAAATTCTACTGCAATTATTTTTGAAAATACAAAAATACCAGTTGTAATGATAAGACACGTTGTTAGACATATAAGAATGGCAGATATAATGACTTTTTTATTGTTGTATTTGGGATTGGAAATAAGTCTAAATACAGCAGATGGAATAGAAAATTGAGCAAAAGTAATACATAATGATAAAGTAGGAATGATAAGAATATGAAGTGCCATGCCCTGTTCATTCAACAATCTTGATAACATCATTCTATTAAAAACGGAAAAGATTTTTGTAATCATTGTACTGCCACTTAATATAATAAATGAATTTATCAATTTTCTTTTCATAAAACACTTCCTTTATCTTAGATTTTCCTTTATAATAAATATGTTGACTTATGTTAGAATATGAATGGATGTGGGGAATTTGGAAATAGATGTTCGAAAGCATTTACCTTTAGATATATTATTTTTAATAAGGATTAAAGCTAATGAATTTAAAAACGAAGGTGTTCATACAATTGGTTCTCATGATATTAAAGAATATTTGTATGAGATGAAATGGAAGAACTCAGATATTTTAGAAATGTGTGATGTTATTGATGATATTATGTCATTACATTTTTCAGAAGTTTTTGAATATTTAAAGTTAAAAGTTATCAAAGAAGCTTCAACTTTAAAAATTGATGATTTTAGTGAATTGATAGCAAAGTAACTGTTTCAACAGTTATTTTTCTTTTTAAAGGAGAGAATATGAAATATAAAATTGTAGAACCTGAATATATAAATATACAAAATCAATATCAAATGAATAGTTTACTTGCTAAAATTGTAGCATCTCATAATTATAGTCAAAATGAAATTCATTCTATGATGAATCCACGTTTGGTTTTTCATCAATTTTCTTTGTTTGAAGAAGCTGATATCACATTAGAACGTATTGAAGAAGCGATAGAAAATGAAGAGAAGATTTGTATTTATGGAGATTATGATTGTGATGGTATTTTAGCAACAGTTATTTTGGTTCAGGCTTTTTTGGAACGTGGTGTTAATGTTGGATATCATATTCCTAATCGTTTTGTTGATGGATATGGTTTGAATAAAGAGCGAGTGAAACAAATGGCTGAAAAAGGATATACACTTATTATTACTGTTGATAATGGTGTGAAAGCATTTGATGCCATAGAATGTGCAAATGAATTAGGTGTTGATGTTATTGTGACTGATCATCATCAGTTTGATAACGATTTACCTGATGCTTGTTCATTTATTCATACAAAATTATCTCCTGATTATCCTTTCAAGGAAATATCAGGAGGATTTGTTGCTTATAAACTTGCCAGTGCATTGCTTAATAAGCAAGATAAATATTTATACTGTTTGGCAGCTATAACCACAATTTCAGATATGATGCCTTTACTTGATGAAAATCGTTCTTTAGTGAAACGTGCATTAACATTTATGCAAGAAGAAAAATACTTACCTTTAGAATTATTGTTAGGAAACCAACAAAAATATACATCAACTGCTATTGGGTTTACAATTGCTCCAAAAATCAATTCATTTGGACGTTTGCCTGAATTGTGCAATCCTAATATATTGGTGAAATATTTCTTAAAAAATGCACCTAAAGAACTATTAATGAAAGTATCACAAGTTGCTAATGATATTAATTTAAAACGTCAGGAAATGACCAATGAACAATTTGAACATATTGAAATAAAAGATGATCCTTTTATGTATTATGCATCTTCTACTGTACATGAAGGATTAATTGGACTGATTGCTGGTAAATATACCCATAAATATGAAAAACCAAGTTTTGTGATGCACTATGATGAGGAAAGTGGTATATATAGGGGAAGTGCAAGAAGTGTAGAAGGAGTGCCATTACACCAATTGTTTGAAAAATTTTCTAGTGAATTATTAATTTATGGCGGTCATGCTATGGCAGGAGGATTTTCTTTAAATAAAGATCATTTTGATAGTTTTTATGAATGTTTAAAAGAAGAATTAAAAGATATTCATTGTGAAACACAAGAAGATGTCATTTTAATTAATGAACACGATTTAAGTATTCAAAATATTGAATCTTTAAATTTGTTAGAGCCATTTGGTATGAATAATGAAGAACCATTATTTGTATTAAAAAATGTTCCTGTTTCAAATTATATTTTAATGAAAGAGGGAAAACATTTGAAACTTGAATTGAATTATCCTAGTGTAAAATTATTTGGTTTGTATTTCAATCAAGGAGCAATAGTTCATGAATTAAAACAAAAGATTTCTATTGATTTGATAGGGACTTTATCAATTAATGAGTTTAGAAATCAAAAAACAATAAATTTTATTATAAAAGATGTTTTATAGGACTTTTATTATGTTATAATGTGAAAGTAAGGAGCGTGAAGTTATGGATTTTAAAAAATATATTGCTGATATTTATGATTTTCCTGAAAAAGGAGTTATTTTTAGAGATGTTACCCCTTTATTAGCTAATAAAGATGCCTACAAAGAAGCTATTCACTTTATAAGTGAATTTGCGAAAGATAAAGATGTTGATATTGTATGTGGACCTGAAGCAAGGGGATTCTTATTTGGTTGCCCTGTAGCTATTGATTTGAATGTAGGGTTTGTGCCAGTAAGAAAACCAGGTAAATTACCAAGAGAAACTGTATCTAAAAAATATGATTTGGAATATGGGTCTAATGAAATTTTTATGCATGCTGATAGTATTCAGCCTGGTCAAAAGGTTTTCATTGTAGATGATTTACTTGCAACTGGTGGTACTGTTAATGCTGCTGTTTCTTTGATTGAAGAAATGGGTGGAGAAGTTGTAGGTATTGCTTTTTTAATTGAATTGGTTGATTTAAAAGGTAGAGATTTATTGAAAGATTATAATGTTTTCTCATTAATAAAATATTAAAAAGATATTTGATTTTTTAAAGAAGGGAGGAAGAGTATATGAAGTATAAAGGTGCAAGTGAACAAGTCAATTTTGATGATGTTTTAGAGGTTTGTCATACATACATTACAAAAAATGAAAGTTTTGAACTTATTCAAAAAGCTTATAATTTTATTA
>CAJUJC010000077.1 GCA_910586805.1 uncultured Erysipelotrichales bacterium
ACTAATTGTCTTGCTTGTCTTCTTGTTGTAGCAAATCCTAATCTATAAACAACATTATCTAATCTTGATTCAAGTAAGCAAAAGAAATTATAACCAGTAATTCCTTCCATTTTACTTGCTCTAAAGAAAGTGTTGCGGAATTGTTTTTCATTGACTCCATACATATGTCTTACTTTTTGCTTTTCAGCTAATTGTAAACCATATTCAGTTGGTTTTTTTCTCTTTTGACCATGTTGTCCAGGTGCATAAGGTCTTTTTGCTAATTCTTTACCAGTTTCTAATGTAGAAAATCCTAAACGTCTAGATTTTTTCCATTGTGGTCCAGTATAACGTGCCATTATATTTTCCTCCTATTGTTTTATTTGGCATAAAACAATAACATTCATAGATCAGCTAGGTTGTGTCTATACTAAGCATTTCTCTTTGCAGCAAGATACTTTGCATCCCTTTGTCACAAACACATTGGCTAACACTCTATGTGCTGCTATCATTTATTGCACTAGCATATTATACCAATTTTACTGTATTTGTCAAATATTTTCTTATTTACATGACCTATAAATTTTAAAAATATTTATCTCTACTATAATATATGACATATATTTATATAAATATTAATCAATCTCATATATATCACAAATCTTTATGATAGTACCATTTTTCATCACTAATACTTTTTCATACTCATCTATCTTTTTAACATGTCCTGTAACTGTTACATACTGTCCACCATCTTTCATTTTATCTTCTTGAAAAAAAGTGATTGTAACTATTGGATGTTCTTTAATATTTTCTAATATATTTTGAAGTTTAGCATTCAAAATAACCTTTAAGTTCTCATCAAGTATTTTCTCTGGTTGGGTTAACCTACCTTTTTCATTCACTGCTTCTTTATGACCTGTCAAAGCTGCAAAAGGTGCAAATTGTGCTGCTCTATCATACAATGACATTTGTGGATGAACTTTAGAAACATGATGTGGTAAATCTATAATATCATCATAATTATGTATATCTTTATAACTCATGCTTTATGTCCTCCAATTGTTCCATTTCTATCCTTAGCAGTCGCTCCTTCTTCAAAACTCATTCCTTTTAATACAGCATTTTTTCCATACCTCTTTTTGATTTCAAGAGTAGCCTGTTGAAGTCTTTTTTCTTTTTCTAAATCTTGTTTTTGTTTTTCTTCCTGTTCTTTTAATTGATCATAATCAGTAAATATATCTAATTGTTGAATATTTTTCTTATCTTTTACAGTAATTTCATCTACAACTTTGTTAGCAGACAAATTCAATCTTTTGATTGATAATGATTGATCAATATTTTTATCAAACCATTGTAATAATGCTTCAGTGAGAAGTTTTGATGATGATGTTTGTCTATCAAGATTCACTGTTCCATGAGCATGTTTTGGAATTTTTCTTCCATACATATCAGTAACAACTGTGCCTTTATAATTATTCTTCTTTACATTTTCAATATCATATCCAACTGTTATAACAATTTGATTTGTAACAAGACCTTTATCAACCAAATCTAAAGCTAACATATCTATCATTTCCTTTAAAACAAGCCTAGCTTTATGAAAATGATATGGGCAACTTAATACTTGCCCCATTCCTATACTTGTATGTTCTGGTTTATAACTTTTTATATCTTTCATAGTACAGGGTTCATAACCCCATGCATGATCAATAAGAAGTTGTGCATTGACTCCAAACATCTTATATAAAAGTTCTTCATTATAATAATCATTTGGCTTTCCAACTGAACATTTTGCAATATCTCCCATTGTATAAAGACCAACATCTTTTAACTTCTTAGCATATCCTTGCCCTACTCGCCAAAAATCAGTTATAGGTTTATGGTTCCATAAGTATTTTCTATATCTCTTTTCATCTACTTGTGCAATTCTTACACCATCTTCATCTGCTTTAATATGCTTAGCGACTATATCCATAGCAACTTTACATAAATAAAGATTAGTTCCAATACCTGCTGTTGCTGTAATACCTGTAGTTTTATAAATATCCAATATTATTGTTTTTGCAAATTGTCTTGGTGTCATTTGATATGTCTTAAGATAGTGCGTTGCATCAATAAAAACTTCGTCTATGGAATAAACATGTATATCTTCTTTTGCAACATACTTTAAATATATTTCATATATCCTTGTACTATATTCCATATAAAATGCCATTCTTGGTTGTGCTGCGATATATGATAATCGAAGATATGGATTTTGTTTTAATTCTAAATCATCATATGATTCACCAACAAATTCTTTTTTCCTTATTTTAAGTTGTCTTTGAATATTGACTTCTTTGACTTTTTGTACAACTTCAAATAATCTTGCTCTACCTGAAAGACCATATTGTTTTAAGGAGGGAGAAACTGCCAAACAAATTGTTTTTTGAGTTCTACTTTCATCAGCTACAACTAAATTTGTTGTTAATGGGTCAAGATGTCTCTCTACACATTCAACAGAAGCATAGAATGATTTTAAATCAATTGAAATATATATTTTTTTTTGTTCCATCATCATACATGCCCCCTTCTTCCCTTATTTTACCATATTTTCATTTTAATATAAACTAAAATAAGAACCTATTATTCTTATTATACCCACACAAAAAAACATAATACTTTTACTTAACACCTTTTCATACCTTTATATATCTAAAACAAAAGGAAACTTAACTTATGTTAAATTTCCTATAATGATCTAAAATACTCATAATATCATTTGTTTGTTTTTTTACATTTAGACTTCTCTTTTTTTCATATATCCAACAAGTAATAAAAGCATAGCAATAGAACAAAGAGTAACTATATTTGCATAATGGCTTTGTGCTGGAGTATGTTGATGAGATGCTGATGATTGTGGAACATTATTCTCATCAATTTTTGAAATAACTTCTTGAGTTTTTTGTTCTTCTTCATATATATAATTTGTAATATGTTCTACAATATACTCAACATATGTTTGAGCATACTCAATAGTAATTGCTGGTGAAGTTGTATCATTATTTTTTTGATCATAAACTTTTTGAAGTGCTGTTTTTAAATTTGTATAAACTTTATCTACTTTATCTTGTTGTTTGATTGTTAAATGTTTATCCAAGTGAAGTGCATCTTCATAAGCTTTTTTTAATGTTTGATCTTTTCCTATATGTTTCATTGATTCTTCCATCAATTGATACAAACTACGATAATCAGCTGATTTTAATTTTAAAGAATTGATTTCTTTTTCCAATGCAATAGAAACTTTTTGAATTTGATCTTGTTGAAGAATTGTCAAATGTCTTGATATATCTTTTGCACTTTTTAATGCTTCATTAAAAGTCTTTTCATTAACAATATAATGATTTTTAAAATCATCAGTTAATGTTATCGTTTCAGCCTTTTGTATTAAAGCATCTAACTGTCCATAATAAGCAGTATCTTCAATATATTGGTCTTCATAATTGACGTTCATATGAGGATTTCCTAATTGTTTATAAAGTTTTCCTAATTGTGTCAATTGTCCTGTTTTTTGATTATATAATGCTGTTTTTCCACCATTGATATCATCTGTACCAAAAGAAAACCATGTATATCTTTCTACATATGCTCTTTTTTCTAATCCTTCTATTGTTTCTTTCATAAACTGTTGAAGTTGTTGTTCCATTTCTTCTGATTGTGATTGAGAACCATATAGCCATTGGTTTGCTATACCATACTCAGTAACCCAAATAGGTTTTTTATATTTTTTATATGTATCATCAATAACCTTTAAGAAAGATTGAGCCATACCCTCTCCTGCCCAATCATAGTAAACATGAACTGGAATAAAATCTATATCGTTCATATTTATTTTTTGAGCATACTCTATAAACCACTGGTTGACAGATGGATCATAACTCACTGCTGGAGCACCTATTATTGAATTTGTATTGGTAAAATATTTTTGAAAACTAACTGCTTGATTGACTAATAAATTAGCTTGATCTTCTCTATCTGGTTCATTAAATCCTAAGATATAAGGATATAATTTCCCATTTTCTAATAACCATTGACTAGCACCAGAATAAACACCATAAATCATTGGAACAAATTGAATATTTTTGTTCATATTCATATGTGGTGTTAATGACCAATTATAATACCATGATATATTCATATCATCCATTTTTGCTTTGCTATCTAATCCCATTCCTTTTTTTGAAACAAAGAATGTTCTTAAAGAAGAATGAATACGTTTTTTATCTTTTGTTACTGCAACAACTTGAATGGTGTGTGATGAGACTTCAGTTGTATAAATGTCACATTTTAACAATTCTTCTCCTTGATTTTGAATTGTTTCCTGTTTTTTTCCATCAAAATAAATCTCATAACATTCTATATCAAAGTTTGTATTCAACAAACTACTAAACTGAATTTCAATTTGTCCTGCAGGAACCAATTGTCCTTTATATGGATAAACAAGTGCTTCCTTTTTCCAAACATCATAAACATTTTCTGTAGCATGAACTCCAACAAATGGAAAGATAGATACAATTGTCAAAAAAGCAATAATTATTTTTTTTATGATTCTTTGAAAATTCATATAATTCCCCTTTCTTCGAAGTATAAAAGATATTGACAAGAAGATATCTCCTTGTCAATAATCTTTACGAAACTGTTTGTGGTTTTGGTCTACTAGGTTTCCTATAAAATTCAGTGACAAGTATGATGACATTAATTAAGGCAATAACAATCATCAATATAGTCCATTGATCAGCCATAGCCATAGGCATTGATAAATCTTCTGTTAGAACAAAGATAACCATAGAGCTACATGCAATAATAATACCTATAAATCTTTTGACATCCTTTTTGTTCATTACTAACATTACAATTCCTAATAAAATAGTCACAATAACTGCAATAAGATTAATTAAAGCCCAACTTCCTTCTACTTTAGATGTAGGTGTTTCATTTTCTTTTATTGTTTCTTCAGGCGTAATATTTGTAAGTGGTGTATCATTTTCATCAATTTGTGTTCCTTCAACTGGAGTTGTCGGATTTGCAGAATTTGTAGGAATTTTAACAACTGCATTTGTAACATCTCTAATAATGTGTGTAACTCTATCTGGTACAGGACGTGCAACTCCTCCATTTGAATTTGGTTTTGATGGTACACTATTTCCACCAGGTTTTTCTGGTTTTGGAGATGTTGGTGTAACTGTTTTTTCTTGTAAATGATTTACTGCATTTTCTAATGATTTATATGCTGCATCCACTTCATTTTGTGTTGCATTTTTATTGTCTAATACTTTTTTAGCATTTTGTAATGCTTGATAAAAATCTGTCCAAGTTTTTTCTGTATAACGAGAAGAGTCTTTGTTAGCATGAGTTGTATATAGCTTTTGAAGTCCTGTTTTATCAACTTCTTTCTTAACCAACTGGCTAACAGCTTTTTGTAATTCTTTTACTGCATTATCAAATTCTTTTTGATAAGCATATTTTAAGTTAGATGTTAATAATTTTTGAGCTTGTTGCATTTGTGTATTTAATACTGCCCAAGATTCTTTTGTATATTGAGTTTCAACCAATGATTTTTGTTGATCATATAATTTTTGTAAAATTTTTGTATCAATATCATCATCGCCTAAATCTTTTACATTTGTTAATGTATCAACACCAATATATTTACCTAATTGAGTTGCATTTGGTGTTTTTCCAACAACAGCAGTTCCATTTTGATAACTTAACAAGAATTTTCTAGACCATCCTTCTCCCATCAATCCTGTATCTTTATCAATACCACTGCTAACACCTGCTCCTGCTCCATTAACAATAGAATTTATTTTTTGTAAAACTCCATCTGTGTTCGCAAATGTTTGAATACATGCATTTTCAACAATAACACCTTCACTATTTGGAACTTCAATAGCATTATCTAATTGAATTTGTACCTCTGAACTATCATAAGTTGGACCAGTATAAATAAAGACATTATAAACACCTAAACCAATAGCATAGTGATTTTTAACTTGATTAGAAACTTTATATGAAGCATATCCATTTACTGTTCCATTATGACTCATCCATGCTTCTTGTGAAATTGGATCATATGCTGTTTCATTTTGATAGAAATATGTTGACCCATCTTCTCCATTCCATAATGTATGATATTTTTGGAAATGTTCATTAAATAATGCATAACATGCAACACGGTCTCCATTAACAATCAATCCATGTTGTGATTCGTTTCCATACCATTCTACACCAGCCCCATGATCTGCTCTCCATATCCAGAAATGATCACTAATAACATCATCACTATGAATAATCAAAGCATTATCAGCTTTTGTTAAACGACTTGTTGTTCCACCTACACGGAAGAATAAATCTTGTAAAAATGTTGGATTTGAAGAATGATTTATATGTTTTCCTTCTTCACCTACAGTTAATAAGTAACGAGAATGTGATCCTGCATCAAAAATCAACCCTGATACAATAATACCATCTTTATCAGCAACCTTCATTGCTCCTTCTTCATTATCTGGAATAATTGAAGCCATACCAGTTCCTAATACAATTGTTTGAGCATTGTTAATTTGAATAACATCTTCAGCATGATAAACACCTGGTGTAAAGAAAATATTTTTTCCTTCTTCTAGTTGTTTATTTATTTTTTTAGCTGTATCTCCTTCTTTTGCAATATAGAATTCGTCTAAAGAAACAATTTCTCCTTCTCCCATTCCATCATTTGCTTTTCCTGATCCCCAACTGATTCCAGAAGAATTTTCTCTATAATCAGGAACAAAAATCTTATATTCACCATCACTATCAATAAATAAGAATGGTTTTTCTCTCACCTTTGGAGTTGTTAATACATTTGTTGTAACTTGTTGTCCCCCATCACTAGAAGCAATACCCCAATTTGAATATCCATTTCCATTTAATAAAGGTTGTCCAGTTTTATCATTTGGAAGATCATCACATACAACTCCCATATTAAAGTTATTTAAAGTTGTTGTTCCTTCAATCTTTCCAAGAACACTGTTTCTTGTAAAATATTGTTGTCCTGAGAATGTTCCTGCTCCATTGGTAAATAAACAGTCAGCTGTATATCCTCCAGAAGCCCATCCATAATTCCAATCATAAGAAACTGTTCTTGTTGAATAAACTCTTCTTATTGGTGCAGCTTGTGCCACTGACCAATTTAATGATCCTTGTTTCCAGTTACCATTATCAGTTGTTGCATTTCCACTTCCCACAACTGATACATTTTCTGCTGAACGCCAGAAATTACAAGTCGCATTATAATCACTTAAATAAGCTGGTACTTCTATATTATTTAATTGAACATCATATGGAGTTTTTCCTAATCCGCCAATATGTGTATAGAAACCAACAGGAATACATTTTGTATTTGTATAATCTCCTGGTTTATAATAGATTGAATATCTTTTTTCATTAAATTGTGCATCTTGACTAGCATCACTTTGCTCAATATAAATTTGTTGTACAAGTGCATCAATTTGATCTATGGAATCAGTTGGTGAAATAAAGAACATATTTCTTCCAAAAGTTTTTGTTTCTAATGAAGTATAAACAGAAGGCATTGATTTTTCACCGTTCTCTACATTTTCATCACTTGCTCCATTATTTACAGCAACAATTTTATAATAATGACTATATTTATCATTTCCAATTGAACGATCTACATAACTTGTTCCTTTAACAATAGCCATTGTTTTATATTCTCCAAACATACTTGGTGCATGTCGGATCAAATAATGTGTTGCATGATCACTTTCATCCCATGTAATTTCAAAACCTTTTAATTGATTGTTTTCATTTACTGTTTTTAATTGTACATTTTCAGGAACATTTGGTTTTTTTCCTGCTCTTGTTTTTGCACTTACTTGATTACTAAAAACTGCTAAACTATTTGGTTGAGATGCTTCACCTCTTCCATTCACTGTACGAATTTTAAATTCATATGTATTATTTGGACTCAATCCTTCAACTTTTAAACTTGATTCATTTGTTAATGTTGTTAAATAAGCAAATGTTGAATCTGATGGTCCTTTATAATAAACTTCATTTTCTGTATAAAGTGTATTTGGTATTGTCCAATGTAAATTAAGTTCACTTTCTGTTCTCTTGTCATCATCAATTGTAAGGTCACTAATTGCTTCAGGAACAAGATCAGTATGAATAATAAATTTTTCTCTTTCTGTTAATTCTTTAAATGTTTTATCACATAACTCAAGTTCATCATTTTCATTCACTGTAACATATTGATGTGTATAAGAACTTCTTAAAGCCACATGACCATTTCCAACGGCTTCAATAACAATTGATTCCCAACCACCAGTATTTGCTTCTTTAGCGACTATTGCACTAACTGGTCCATCAATCCAGTTTGCAGAAATAATAACCATATTTGAATGTGATTTTGGTCTTAATCCTACTGTATTGATAGGTTCAGATAAATAATCCATAAGATAATTATTACATGTTGTATATTCAGCAATGAATTTTTCATCATCAGTTATATTATTTTTATCACCATTAACTTTAATAGCACTTAAATTTTCTTGATCTTTAAAACTAACTAATTTCCCTGTTTCTACATTTTCAATTTTTAATGTTTCATCAAGAATAGAAACTTTCATAAAAGTAAAAATTTCCGCCTGATCGTCTTCAACTTTATCTAAACGACCATTTTCTCCTAATCCTAAATACATCCCAGGATTTCCTTTAATTTTATATCCACCTTCTACTGGTTCAATTGCAAATTTATGATCATTTCCACCTGGAAGATTATCATAATTAAATACAAAAGAAATACCACCTTCATTTTTCAAAAGTTTTCCATCATTACCAATTGATGAAAAATTATATCTTCCATCAGCAGTCTTCGAGATAGAAAAAGCAGCCTTTTCTTTTACTTTTCCATCAACAACTACTCCATCAACATGAACAGCTGCTGATTCTCCCCATCCAACTGCCCTTGTTTGAATAGCTTTATCTGTTGTCGAAGAAACAATAGCATATATTTCATTTTCTCCAAACTCAGGTACTGGCTCAATTTCTTGAGCATAACTAGGCATGATTCCTACCATGCTAATAATTGTCAGTATTGATAAACATACTGATAATATTTTTCGACCTCTTTTCTTCATATAAATCATCTTTCCTTTCATATTAATTTGAGTATAGATTCCTATATTGACTTCATTATATACACTATGAATATAAAATTATGAAATCTGCTCCCTTATATTCTTAGACTAACACAAATGATTTGATTTTGAAATAAATTCAACAAATTATGTAACCGATTACATATCATGTAACAAAAAAAAGATTCTTTCATGAATCTTTTTATACATCATAATTTCTGGTAGACGTTCTTAATGGTAAAACTTTCTTTTTACTTCTTTGTAGTTCTCTTGTCAATCTTTCAATAATGTATAAAACAGGGACCTGAGAAGAAATATTATATGTCTGTGGTAAAACAACATCCTTTACAAAATAATATATGCTATCATCAGCAATTTTATCAATTGTTGATCCAGGTTTATTAGTAATTGTTAATACTTTTGTATTTTTACTTTGATAAACTCTAATTTGATCAATAACCTCTCGTGTTTCCCCATTTTCTGATAAAACAATTAATAAATGATTAGAATTATGAGAAATTAAAGGAGGATAATAAGGATCACTAATACTCCAACTGAAATAACCAATATTAGAAAAATATCTTGCTGCAAATTCTCCAAGTGTCCCACTCGTCCCTATTCCAATAAAACAAATTGTATCTGCTGCTTGAATATGATTGACAAAGCGTTCAATACTTTTTGTAAAGGTTTCACCTTTTGTGTAATTAAAAAAATCTAACAGAGCATCAACTTCTTCATCAAAAACAGGTGGAGTTGATTCTTCATGAAACAACTTTAATTGTGCTTTAAAAATCCACAAAGCCATCACAACCCATTTTTTGGCAAAAACGTACGATTGTTGCAGTTGAAACATATGTTTCATTAGCAAGATCTCTCACACTCATTTTGAGAACATTTTCCATATGATTAATAATATATTGATAGATAGACGTTTCAGTATCATTCAATTGTGCTATTTGTTTATATGTAAAAAATCATATTCTCACCTCTTTTTTTATTTTAACATATTTTTTTGCCAACAAATACAATTTCTTTACAAAAAATCGCAAATTATCACTCTCATTAAAAACATATTATTATAATGTAAAAAAATATTTCCCATAAAACATCATAACTAGAAAACACATAGAATAATTATTAGAGCTAGAAATAATATATTTATATTAATTAAATTAGAATTTTTAAAAACGAATTCATAATGAAATAAAATTAGTATTATCAATTTTTCCAAAATAAAAAGTGAATTAAAATAAAACAAATTCACATTTTTATTATACATTTTTCAATTATTTAAGTTATATAATTTAATATTTTTATTTTTTTAACGAATGACATTTTGTTTAAATTTATACTTTCTTTATTCATATTTTAGCATTTATATATTTATCCTAACTGAACATATTCCCATTATAGAAATTTTAATTTGATTTTTTTAATATTATTTTTTTTATTAATCTTGAACCAAAGAAAATCATTAAAACTAATGAAAGAACCATGTCAACAACAA
>CAJUJC010000078.1 GCA_910586805.1 uncultured Erysipelotrichales bacterium
GAGTGAGATATTATAAGGAAGGAGAAGGAAAGAAAGAGATGTGTGAAATATGGGACAAAATCAGAAGAGATGGAGAAGCGTTAGGAGAAGTGAGAGGTAAAGAAATAGGAAAGGAAATAGGTAGAGAGATAGGTAGATTAGAAAATCTACAGACATTATATAATGATGGAATACTAACAAAAGAACAGTATGAAAAATACACAAATAATTTAGGAAATTAAAAAGACTATCTTTGGTAGTCTTTTTAATCAGTTACAGGGCTTGAAAGGGGATGTCTATCATCATTCTTTTTATCATAATTAATTTTATTTTGAATATTTTGTTCATAATCTTTTTGAAAGATACAAGAGAAAATTATATTTAAAAGATATTCCATAGAAATTTGAGAAGCAAAAGGAGCAATTTTTGAAAAAATCTTTTCTCTAGACCCAATATTTAAAATATAGTCTGCTAAATGAGATAGACGATTATCACCAATTGAAGTTAATACAATAATAGGCGTTTTTTTATCTCTTAAAACCTGTGCAATTTTAATAAGTTCATTGGTTTCTCCTGAGTAAGATATAATCATGGCAATTCTATCAGGAGTAGAATTGTAACTCATAAAAGCTTGCTCACCATGAATAATCTTCAAATTGACATTTCTTTGAATACGTGTCATTTTATGTTGAAAACTTAATGCAGCAAGTAATGAATTTCCTGAACCATAAATATCAATATTTTGATTGTTATATAATAAATCAACAATCTTATTTAATTCATCAAATTGAATTAATTGAATTGTATCACCAATAACTTCTTGAGTCAGATTAGCTAACTTATAACAAATTGTAGATTGTGAGTCATCTTTATGAAAAGGAAAATTGACATCAATGCGATCACTATAATGATGATCATATTGAAGTTCAGCAGAGTATTTGATTTTAAAATCATTGTATCCCTCTAATCCAATTTTTTTACATAATCTTACAATTGTAGCAGGAGAAGTATATGTTTCTTTTGCTAATTCTTTAACAGACATATTTAAAACTTTATTACCATTGTTTAAAATATATCTTCCAATTTCTTTTTCTGAATGAGAAAAATTAAGTTCGAATTCTAATTGTGTCATAATGCTCATATTTATCACCACATTTATTTTAACATGAAACAAAGTTTCATTAAAGGTATAAATAATGAAATGATAATAAAAATGTTTGAAAAGAGTAGAATATATGTTTACCTTATGGTTGTTTTGAAATATAATGGAAGTAAGATTAAGGAGGAAAAGAAAATGACTATTAAATTACCTAAAGATTTTTTCTTTGGAGCAGCAATGTCTGGTCCACAAACAGAAGGATCTTGGAATGTAGGAGGAAGACTTCGTTCTTATTGGGATATGTATTCTGATATGGAAATTAACGCATTTCATAATAATGTAGGTTCTTATGTAGGAAATGATATGTATCATAAATATGAAGAGGATATCAAATTATTAAAAGATTTGAATTTTAAATCTTTTAGAACATCTATGCAATGGACAAGATTATTAGATCAAAATGGAAATATTAATCCTGAAGGTGCTGCATGGTATCATAAATTAATTGATTGTGCTAATGAAAATGGTATTGATATTTTTATGAATATGTATCATTTTGATATGCCTGAATATCTTATCAAAAGAGGTGGATGGCAAAATCGTGAAGTTGTAGAAGCTTATGCAAATTTTGTGAAAAAAGCAATGATTGAATTTGGAGATAAAGTCAAATATTGGTTTACTTTTAATGAACCAATTGTAGAACCAGAACAACAATATTTACATGGTGTTTGGTATCCATATTTACATGATTTTAAACAATCTATCAATGTTCAATATGGTATTACTTTAGCTCATTGTTTGGCTGTTTCTAACTTTAGACAACTACAAGCTGAAGGTATTGTTAGAAAAGATGCGCAGATTGGTATGATTAATTGTTTTGCACCACCTTATACTAAAGAGAATCCAACTCCTGAAGATTTAGAAGCTGTACGTATGACAGATGGATTACATAATCGCTGGTGGTTAGATATCGTTGCTCATGGACATTTACCTGAAGATGTTATTGATACTGTGGAAAATGATTGGGGCGTAAAAATTGAAAGAAGAGTTGGAGATGAAGCTATTTTATCTCAAGGTAAAGTTGATTGGTTAGGATTTAACTATTATCAACCAACTCGTGTTCAAGCACCAGATAGTAAGTTTGATGAAAATGGTTTACCATGTATTGCTAAACCTTATATTTGGCCTGAAAGAAAGATGAATGTTCACCGTGGATGGGAAATTTATCCAAAAGGTATTTATGATTTTGGTATGAAGATTAAAAAAGAATGCCCTGATTTACCTTTCTTTATTTCTGAAAATGGAATGGGTGTTGAAGGCGAAGAAAAATTCATGGATGAGACTGGAACAATTCAAGATGATTATCGTATTGAATTTGTAAGAGATCATTTAGAATGGATTGCTAAATCAATTGAGGATGGAGCAAATTGTTTAGGATATCATTATTGGGGTGCTATTGATAACTGGTCTTGGTGTAATGCTTTTAAAAATCGTTATGGATTTGTAAGAGTATGTTTAGATGATGGATACAAACGTAAAGAAAAGAAATCGGCTTCATGGATTAGAGAAGTTGCTAAAAATAATGAATTTGAATAAGAAGGTGTTAAACCACTTTCTTTTTTATTTATGATTATGTTATACTAGACAAGTGAGTAGGTGAAAATATGGCTGAAAAAATATTAGTTGTTGATGATGAACAAGACATTGCTAATTTATTAGAATTATATTTACATAATGAAGGATTTGAAGTTTATAAATTTTATAATGGGACAGATGCTTTGAAGTGTATAGAAAGCAATCACATAGATATGGCAGTTTTAGATGTCATGTTACCAGATATTGATGGTTTTCAGATATGTCAAAAAATAAGAGAAAATTATTTCTTTCCAGTCATTATGTTGACTGCAAAAGGAGAAGATATGGATAAGATTATGGGATTAACACTAGGTGCTGATGATTATATAACAAAACCATTTAATCCTTTAGAAGTTATTGCAAGAGTGAAAACACAATTAAGACGTTATAAAAGATATAATCAAGTTGAAGAACCAAAAGAAATATTAGAGTATGATATACGTGGATTGATTATTAATAAAGAAACACACAAATGCTATTTATATAAAGAATTATTGGACTTAACACCAATAGAATTTGATATTTTATGGTTTTTATGTACAAAACAAGGAAAAGTTGTTCCAAGCGAAGAATTATTTGAAGCAGTTTGGAAAGAAAAATATATTGATAATAACAATACAGTAATGGCACATATAGCAAGACTTAGAGAAAAACTAAAAGAATCTACGAAGAAACCTAAATTTATTAAAACTGTATGGGGAGTGGGATATCAAATTGAAAAGTAAAAGTAAATTATTGAGAAAAGCGATGCAACGTATTATTGCTTATGCATTTCTTTATACATTCATTTTAGTTGGGATTATTGTTGTAGGAATGTCTCTTGCTTCTCGAGTTACATGGTATTATACAAATCCTATTTATCAAGTTCTTTCGTTTTTTGAAAGAGGTATGGTTGTTTATGTTCCTGTTTTTTTAATTTGTGGCTATTTATTCATTGTGTATTTAGAGTTAAGAAAAGCTTATGCTTATGTAGATGATATTAGTTATGGAGTACAAAATATTAATAATCGTTCTGTCAATATGATTAGATTAAATTATGAAGATTTAAGTGAAATCAATGCTTTATTGAATAGTATTAAAAGTGATATTGAATTTAATGAACGTGCTGCTAAAGAGGCAGAACAAAGAAAAAATGATTTGGTTGTTTACTTGGCGCATGATTTAAAAACACCATTAACATCTATTATTGGTTATTTAACTTTATTGAGGGATGAAAAAGATATTCCTCAAAAATCACATGATCATTATATTGAAGTAACTTTAGATAAAGCAGAAAGATTAGAAGATTTAATTAATGAATTTTTTGAAATTACTCGTTTTAACCTCACTCAACAAGTATTAGAATTATCTTATGTTGATATGGTTAGACTTTTAGAACAATTAACATATGAATTCAAACCTATGTTAAAAAACAAGAATTTAGATTGTATATTACATGCACCTCAATCTTTAGAAATGAAGTGTGATATTCAAAAAATGCAAAGAGTATTGGATAATTTATTAAGAAATGCAGTTAATTATAGTTTTGAGAATACTGAAATCCATATTACATTAACGCAGGAGGAAGCAGGGCATAAGATTGTTTTTGAAAATAAAGGAAATACGATTCCAAAAGAAAAATTAGATTATATTTTTGAACAGTTTTTTAGATTAGATAGTTCAAGAACTTCACAAACTGGAGGAGCAGGATTAGGATTGTCTATTTCTAAATCTATTGTTGAACAACATCAGGGAACGATCAAGGTGGATAGTTATGATGAAAGGATTATCTTTGAAGTTTTTATTCCTCAGTTGTAAGAATTTCGTAATATTTTATTCATGAAATATTAAGAAAACATTATAGAAATATTGAAAAACAGCATTTTGTATTTTGATAAGATAAACTTGTCAAAAGAGAAATGCTTTTTTTATTGGAGGGAAATGTTATGAAAAAAAATATTGCAATTGTTTTTGGTGGGAAGTCAAGTGAATATAGTGTTTCTTTAGAATCTGTTTGTTCTGTACTTAGAAATATTGATAGAAATAGATATGATATTTATATGATTGGTATCAATAAAAATGGAGAATGGAAGCATTATGAAGGAGATATTGAATGTATTGAAAATGATAACTGGGATAGTGATGATTTAAATCAAGTTATGATATGTCCTAATCCTATAAAACATTGTCTATGGGAAAGAAATGAAGAAAAGATTAAAGAGATTGTTGTTGATGCAATTATGCCTATTTTACATGGTAAAAATGGAGAAGATGGAACGATTCAAGGAATGATTCAAATGGCTAGCATACCACTTATTGGATGTGATGTTTTATCGTCTGCATTATGTATGGATAAACATAAGGCACATACTTTAGTGAAAAGTCATGGTATCGAAGTGACAAGTTCATTTTATTTGAATAATCAAAAGGAGTATCAAAATCAAAAGAAAAATATTTTGAAGTTAAAATTGCCTTTATATATCAAACCTATAAAATCAGGTTCATCTCTAGGAATGAGTCGTATAACTTCTTATGATGATTTAGATGATGCCATTCATCAAGCTTTCTTATTCGATAATGAAGTTTTAATTGAAGAAGAAGTGAAAGGATTTGAAGTCGGGTGTGCTGTTATGGGAGTTAATGAATTAACAGTAGGACGTGTTGATGAAATAGAATTATCATCAGGATTCTTTGATTTTAAAGAGAAATATACACTTCAAACATCACATATATATGTTCCAGCAAGAATTTCTTCATCATTAGAAAAGAAAATTCAAGATACAGCAAAACGTATTTATAAAATATTAGGATGTCGTATTTTTGCAAGAGTTGATATGTTTTTAACACCTGATTATAGAATTGTATTTAATGAAGTGAATACAATACCAGGGTTTACAGCACATAGTCGTTATCCAAGTATGATGAATGAAGCAGGAATAACATTTAAAAATTTACTCACAAATTTAATTGAAATGGGGATTGAAGATGCAAACAAAAACACTTTATAAAAAAGATATATATAATGGGTCTTTGGTCCTTGTTAATCACAATTATCCCATTCATCAAGATTATTGTTCATCAATGATAAATGTTCATGAAAATGTATCATATCAAGTTGAACAAAAGGTTCATAAACTCTTTTGGCAGTGTATGAATCATTTACAAATAAAAGATGAAATTGTTATAACAAGTGCTTATCGTTCAGCCCAAGATCAAGAGAAACTTTATAACCATTCATTAAAAGAAAATGGAAAAGACTATACTCAAAAATATGTTGCCAAATCACATCATAGTGAACATGAAACAGGTTTAGCTATTGATTTAGCACTTCGTACAAATCATATTGACATGATATGTCCAGATTTTCCATACACAGGCATTTGTCAAAAATTTAGAGAATTGTGTTATGACTATGGATTTGTGGAAAGATATGGAGAATTTAAACAATCTATTACACATATATCTCAAGAACCATGGCACTTTCGATATGTTGGTTTTCCGCATTCTTTAATTATGAAAGACAAAAATCTATGTTTGGAAGAATATCACGATTTTTTAAAACAATATACACCATATCATCCTTATACTTATGTTGTAAATCAAAGAGTTTTTGATATCTATTATGTTCCAGTGAAACAATCTACAACAATTGCATTAAGAAGTGATGCTGTTTATCAAATTTCAGGTAATAACATGGATGGTGCGATTGTTACAGTATGGAGGAATTGCTTATGAAAAAAGGATATCCTTATATTGATATTATGAGAATTGTTGCATCCTTATTTGTTATTGCTATACATATTGCACCTTTTTTTCAAATTAATCCAGCCTTAGATACATTCATAACAAGAGTTATAGGAAGATTAGCAGTTCCTTTCTTTTTTATTACGACTTCTTTCTTTTTGTTTAAAGATGGCTATCCATCAAAACAACGTATAAGCAAAACAATATTTCATTTATTGAAATGGTATGTTTTTGCAATAATCATCTATATTCCTTTAATGATATATAATGGATATTTTATACAAGATCATCTTTTCTTTGAAATGATTAAAGATTTATTGATAGATGGAACATTTTATCATTTATGGTATTTTCCTGCTGTCATTATTGGATTAGTAATTGTTTGCATCATAACAAAATATTTACCAAAGTATAGTTTTGTTATTGTGAGTCTTTTATATATTATTGGGTTATGTGGTGATAGCTATTATGGACTTATCTCACAAGTTAAATTTGTGGATTATACTTTCAATAATTTATTTCAATTTATGGATTATACAAGAAATGGATTTTTCTTTGCACCTATGTTTTTAATGTTAGGAGTTATACTTGCAAATGAAAAAAAGAATTTTAAAAATAATATGAGTTTTATTTTCTTGGTATTTTGTTTAAGTCTAATGATTGTTGAAGCAAGTTTTCTTCATAAATTAAGTTTCATAAAACATGATTCTATGTATTTGTTTTTACCATTTGTTTCTTATTTCTTGTTTTCATTATTGAAAAGTTATCGTGGAGAAAGATATATATATTATAAAGATATTTCATTATGGGTTTATTTGATTCATCCATTAATGATTGTTGTTGTAAGAATGATAGGTAAGGGTGTGTCATGTATGCCTTTGGTTGAAAATAATTTAGTTCAATTTCTATGTGTTACTTTATATTCATTTGTTTTTGCATATGGTGTGCATTGGTTAATGAGGAAAAAGAATTATGAGAGAACAAGTGTTTGATAATCGAAGAAGTTGGATAGAAATTGATTTACAATCATTGAGATATAATGTTCAACAAATATTAACACAGCTTCAAAGTAAGGATCAATTAATGGCAGTTGTAAAATCGGATGCTTATGGACATGGTGCAGTGAAAATATCTCAAGAATTAAATAAGATGGGTATTTATTCTTTTGCAGTGGCAACATTATCAGAAGGAATTGAGTTAAGAAAAAATGGTGTGATAGGTCAAATATTGATTTTAGGATATACTGATCCTTATTATGCTAGAATGATTCAAGAATATGATTTAACACAAACAGTTATTGATTATCAGTACGCTTTGTCCTTACAACAACAAAACATTCCTATTTGCGTTCATATTGCTTTAGATACAGGAATGCATCGTTTAGGAGAAATGACTCATAATCTATCACAAATTAAAAATATTTTTCAATTTTCATCTTTACATATTACAGGAATGTTTTCTCATTTGTGTGTATGTGATGAAACTACTAATGAAAGTCAAAATTATACACTTTCACAAATTCAATATTTTTGTCATACAGTAAATCAATTAAAAAAAGAAGGGTATAATGTTGGGAAAGTACATTTGTTAAGTAGTTATGGTTTTATTTATTATCCTCATTATCAATTAGATTATGTAAGAATGGGTATTTTATTATATGGTGTGGATTCATCTTTTCCTAAACAAATGAAATTATCTTTAAAACCTGTTCTCTCTTTAAAATCAAAAATTGCATTAATAAAGAAAGTATCACAAAATCAAACAATAGGATATGGAAGAACATATACAACAACACAATGTATGAAAATAGCAGTTGTACCTATTGGATATGCTGATGGATTACCTAGATCTTTATCAAATGTAGGAAAAGTTATCGTTAAAGGACAGTTTGCACCCATTGTTGGTCGTATTTGTATGGATCAAATGATGATAGATGTTACTCATATTCATCATGTAGAAAGAGGGGATATTGTAACAATTATAGGTGAAGATCATGTTTATCAAGGTGTTGAAACAATAGCTAAACAGTCTTGTACAATATCTAATGAAATATTGAGTCAATTAGGATTTCGATTACCTAAGATATATATAAATGAAATGCAAAACATAACAAAGATAAAGTCAATATAATTGTTATTTATTATGAAACTTTGTTTCATTCAAAGTTGGTTTTTATAAGAAAATATGAAATGTTTTTATAAAATGATGAAAAGATATTTACTCTTGTGTAAATATCTTTTAAAATAAATTTATGAAGTATAAAGGAGGATTTTATTACATGGAAAAGAAAATGCCTAAAGATTTTTATTGGGGTGGTTCAGTTTCATCATTTCAAACCGAAGGTGCTAGAAATGAAGGAGGAAAAGGATTATGTATTTATGATGTTAGACCTATGAATCCTGAATTTTCAGATTGGAATGATGGAATTGATGCTTATCATCGTTATGATGAAGATATAGCATTAATGAAAGGTATGGGATTTAATTTTTATCGTTTTTCTATTTGTTGGTCAAGAATTATTCCTAATGGAACATTGGATGAACCAGTTAATGAAGAAGGTGTTAAATTTTATAATGAATTAATTGATAAATTATTAGCTGCAGGAATTGAACCTATGATTACATTAGTTCATTTTGATATGCCTTATAAATTAGTAAAAGAACATAATGGTTTTGCATCTCGTTATGTTGTAGATTGTTTTGAAAGATATGCAAAAGTTTGTATTGAAAGATTTGGAGATAGAGTTAAACATTGGATGAGTTTCAATGAACAAAACTTACATGGTATGATGCTAAGAGTTTCTAATGCTGAAGATATTCCTGAAGGTGTAAGTTATCCAAAACATTTGTATCAAGTGAATCACAATGTTTTCATTGCACACTGTAAAGCAGTAAGAGCTTTAAGACAAATGCAACCTGATGCTCAATTCTGTGGTATGAACGCTGTCACAAATATTTATCCTTATACCAATACACCAAAAAATAACTTGTTTGCATGGCAAGCTTATCAATATATGAATGGATTCCATTGTGATGTTTATTCACAAGGTAAATATCCTGATTATATGATTGCTTATTTAGAAAATAGAGGATGGATGCCTCATTTTGAAGAAGAAGATGAAGAATTATTAAAATATACAGTTGATTATATTGCATTTAGTTATTATCGTTCTAACACAGTAACTGAAGGTGAATTTGATAATGAAAGGCCTTATCATGAAGTTGTTTCAGAACATACAGTAAAAAATCCTCATTGTGAAGCAAATGAATGGGATTGGGAAATTGATCCAATTGGATTTAGATGGACTTTAAATGATTTATATACACGTTCACGTTTACCAGTTTTTGTTTTAGAAAATGGTATTGGATGGCGTGAAGATATGTCACAAGAAGAAATTGATACTATGTTAGCTGAAGGAAGAACAATTGAAGATGATTATAGAATTAATTATCATAGAGATCACATTCAAGAAATGAAAAATGCAATGTTTGAAGAAGGTGTTGACTGTTTAGGTTATATTACATGGGGACCAATTGATATCTTAGCAAGTATGGCTAATATGGATAAGAGATATGGATTTGTATATGTCAATAGAACAAATAAAGATTTAAGAGATTTAAAACGTATACCAAAGAAATCATATGCATGGGTGAAAAAGGCATTTGAATCTAATGGCGAAGATTTAGATTAAGAGTGGAAACACTCTTTTTTTGTTGTTATAATAAACGAGAGGGTGAGAATAATGAATATATTATTAAGTTCTTATGATTTTCATGAACCATGGGCACAGGATATTATGAAACCTATATTAAAACCAAGTATGAAAGTTGTTGTGATTCCTTTTTCATTTGATAAAAAAGAAGTTCAAAGCAAAGAACAATTTGATCAACATTATGGTCCTCAAGGAAAACATATTCCTTATATTTATAGACCTTTTGACTATTATGGATTAAAAGATATTACGATACTAGATTATTATCGTGATAGTTATGAATATATGCAACAATGTGTTAAAAAAGCGGATATCTTATTTATGACTGGTGGCTTACCTGATCAATATTTAGAAAGATTAAATGAATGTGGATTGAGTGATTTGATTCGTAAAGGAAATTATATAGTCATTGGAGCAAGTGCTGGAGCAATGGTGCAATTGACACATTATCATGTAACTCCTGATGATGAT
>CAJUJC010000079.1 GCA_910586805.1 uncultured Erysipelotrichales bacterium
CAAATAAATTAAATACATTCATAAATTTATTGATAACTATAAATTATCCTTTATTTTTTTATAATTATCTCATCACATATATAACTTTACAATATATATTACCTAATTGACAATTTTCTTACTTAATTGACAATAATTGTATCCTAGTATATACAACAAAAAAAGTGATCACACAAATCACTTATTTACACCCTGCCATATTCTTTAAAAATTTATCTTTAAAATCTTCTTTCCTATCCCTACTAATACCAATAGTGTTATCAGCACCAAAAACAGAAATCTTATCACCAACTAACTTTATACAATTATCCAAGTTAACTGCATGATAATTATGTACCCTCACAATACATTCATGTTTATTTTGAAACAATTTTGAATAATCCTTCTTTATTTCATATTCTTCACCATAAATCATATGTATAACACAACGATGAGAATAAATATCTATATATGAGATTTCTCTCACTCTTATCCCTATCATTTCACCATTACATTTTAAAGTTTCTATTTTATCCAATTTTAAACGTGTAATCAACCCATTCAAACACTTATAAATCTCTCGATCAAAACGACTTTTTCTAATAAAATCAAAAATATGTAAATGGATAGCATCATGAACATAGAAGTCATATTGTGATACACAAATAATAAATGTACTCATAATACAATCATAAATATAATCTAACATATTGACTCCATTAACTTCTATATCAAGAAAACAAACATCGTATTTCTTAAAATCAATAACTTCAGGAATTTCAGTTAAACAATCCCACCGAATATGATATCCCTCTTTTTCAAAAAAATTATTAATAATAGGAATATTCTTCTCCATAAAAACACATTCATCATCAATATACAGAAATTTTAAAATTAATCCCACAATCATTTCCCCTTAATCAAACTATAATATTAATGATAACAATATCACTCATAAACTTCAATTAAAAATGATCATAAAATAAAAAAAGGCGTACTCGCCTTAATGGTGATCTTTGCTGATAAAAAGAAATCCCTTTCTTTTTTTAAAATTTTTATTTGATTTTATCACCATCTCTATCATACTCTATATTACAACAAATATAAAGAAAAAATGTTCATCATTTTTCGACAAATTTAGGAGGGAAAAAAAATGAAATACAAACTTATCACAAAATATTTAAATTATTGCCAAAATCAAAAAAGACTTTCATCTAAAACATTAAAAGCATATCAAATCGATCTTAATCAATTTTATAGCCACATATCATACAATTCTATAAAAAACCAGAAAGTACTTACTAAATATATACAGAATTTACATAATTCATATAAACCGAAAACAGTTAAAAGAAAAATTGCTTCTTTAAGAGCTTTTTATCATTATTTAGAAAAAAACAATGAAATAAAAAATAATCCTTTCCATTCTATAGATTATCATTTTAAAGAACCTATAACATACCCTAAAACAATCACTTTAAAAAATCTAAATACATTTTATCAATCTATCTATAAATATCAACAGACATATCCAAATAACAAAATTATACAAAGAGATATTGCAATTATAGAATTATTAATATGCACTGGTATTCGTGTTTCGGAAGTTTCCAATCTTTTAAAAGATAATGTTTTACTTGATGAGCACATTTTAATCATTAATGGCAAAGGAAATAAACAAAGATTTATTTATATAGAGCATCCTCAGCTCATCAATGCATTAAAAAATTATATAGAGAATTCGACACATAACTCTCCTTATTTTTTTACCAATCGACTAAACAAACAACTATCTGAACAATCAATACGTTTTATGATTTATAAGTATTGCTCGCAATTTCACATTACCACACATATGACCCCTCATATGTTTAGACACACATTTGCAACAATGATGTTAGAAGAAGGGGTCGATATTCGTTATATTCAAGAAATCTTAGGTCATAGTTCTATTACAACAACTCAAATCTATACCCATATGTCTATGTATAAACAAAAAGAAATTATGTCACTTAAAAATCCACGACATAAAATCTTATCAACTTAATTTAAATTTATTTTATTTTTCTAATTCATTCTTTACACATTTTAATGCCCCATCTATTACATGATGCATATCAAAGTATTTATACATTCCTAATCTTCCACCAAAAATAACCTTATCTTCTTTATCTGCCAACTCTTTATATCTGGCATATAATTCGTTATTTCTCTCATCGTTCATTGGATAATAAGGTTCATCTCCCTTTTGCCATGAACTTGGATATTCTCTTGTAATCACTGTTTTATCCTGTTGCCCATATTCAAAATGTTTATGTTCTATGATTCTTGTATATGGTATTTCATATTCATTATAATTCACAACTGCATTCCCTTGATAATTATCAGTATCCAATAATTCTTCTTCGAACTTCAAACTTCTATACTCAAGTTCTCCATAACAATAATCGTAATACTCATCTATCATTCCTGTAAACACAATTTTATGTGCAATTTTTTCTAATTCTTCTCTATGTTCAAAAAAATCACAATTCATTCTAACATCAATACCTTTTAACATCTTTTCAATAATTTGAGTATATCCACCAATTGGGATACCCTGATATAAATCATTGAAATAATTGTTATCATATGTAAACCTCACTGGTAATCTCTTAATGATAAAGGATGGAAGTTCATGACATGGTCTTCCCCATTGTTTTTGTGTATATCCCTTTATCAATTTTTCATAAATATCCTTACCTACTAATGATATAGCCTGTTCTTCCAAATTTTTTGGCTCTATAATTCCTGACTCTTTTATTTGTTCTTCTATTTTTGCCTTTGCTTCTTTAGGAGTTATGACTCCCCAAAGTTTATTAAATGTATTCATGTTAAAAGGCATATTATATATTTCATTTTTATACTTTGCTATAGGACTATTTGTATATCTATTAAACTCAGCAAACTTTTGAATATATTCCCATACTTCTTTATTTGATGTATGAAAAATATGAGCTCCATATTTATGAACATTGATACCTTCAATTTCTTTTGTATAAACATTTCCACCAATATGATTTCTTTTATCAATGACCAAACATTTCTTTCCTTTTTGACTTGCTTCATAGGCAAAGATACTTCCAAATAATCCTGATCCTACTATTAAATAATCATATGTTTTCATTACACAACCTCCACTTTTATTATATATTATCACAATCTATTTTAAAACAAAAGCAAAGTTAATTGATATATTTGTTATTTTATATTTTTATTTTTGACTTCTATAATTTCTTTAATCTTCTTTCTTTTTACCATATCATTAACATTATCTTTAAACAATCTCGTGGATTCTAGAGTCTCCCCATTATCCATAATCAACATTCTATGACAACCTTTCATCATTTTATATCTGATGATATGTCTTTCATTAACCATAGTCCGAACATTGATTTGAACAAATCCCTTATTGATAACCAATGCTTTCACATCATGAAATGTCATACTCAAACGATAAACATCATTTTTCGTATAAACAAATACTTTTTGTTCAACAACTTCAAAATAATAAATATTTAATAAAGGAATAATAAAGCGATTGAAACGATCATCACGTACTTCAATTTCTCCAGTTCTTGTTTCAACAATCTTTTTCATCAAAGTTGCTAATTCTTTATTTCTAGGATGATATAAAATAATCAACTCTCCTCTTTTCATTTTCTTTTTTGGATTTAATACAATTTTCATTATGAACTTCTCCTTCCTACATATAAGCATATACAAATTTTGATAATATTTTCAACATATGGGGTAAATTTAATACGTTATGGGGCGAATTTAATTTTTTTTCATAATGATTAACACTTTTTTGGGCATTTTTTACAATTTTAAAATAAATAAAAAAAGAATTGAAAGTATTGGCATAAAAAGTGTCAATTCTCCCAATTCTTCTTTTTTTATAATCAAGTGATTCCTATTTCAACTATTTTCTAAATTATGTATCAACAACTGTTTTACGTTTTACAATTCGATTATTGTCATAGTAACTATTTCATATTAATTGTTATAAAAAATGAAAATATTCCATTCATCAACAAAGTTCTTTCAATTTCTATACATCTTGAACACTGATATCTCCTCAATTTATTTCCACAAAAGTTGAAGTCATTGCTTTAACAATTATAATAATTCATTGAGAATTATAATATCTAAATAGATTGGATAAACATTAATGTTTCCATATCTACTTATAGTTTCATCTTTATTCTCTACATGGCTTAATCATACCAAGAATATACGTTAATGATAAGTCATGACTTTGAACTCAACATTTCTTTCCATTTTACTTTTTTGAGTTATTCTATGTTTCTTCATATATGTTTGACATACTAACATCAACTCATTATATATAATATAAACAAAAAATAAAACCCCTTTGGTTGATTAATCAACTTTTGGGATTTCATTTATCGACTCACTTTATCTCATTATAAAGTTGTTATCATAACTGTCATGTACCCATCATAGATAACTTTTTCTACATCAGCACAAACAATAAAATGATCACCTTTTTTCACTGCTTGACCTTCTAATGTTCCCTCACCATCTAAGATACTCACTAATTGGAAAGGTTTATCATTAACAATTGTATTTTCTCCTTCCATTCTATAACAGTCTACAATAAAGAATTCACTTTCAACATAACGAGTTTTAGATCCATGATCCAAGTGTGTATTAACAAATAATTGATTTGAATCATTATTTGATGGAACAGTTGTCACATCAATAGATTGTTGAACATGTAGTTGTCTTTCATTTCCATCTTTATCTTTTCTATGATAATCATAAACACGATAAGTAATATCAGAAGATTGTTGTGCTTCATAGATTAAAGAACCACTACAAATTGCATGCAAAGTTCCTGAAGGAATATAGAAAAAATCGCCTTCATTAATCTCAAAAGAATTTAACAAATTATCATAATCATCATTTTCAATAGCCTTTACAAATTCATCTTTTGTTTTTGCATGATGACCCATAACCATCTTTGTACCTTCATCTGCTTGTAATACATACCAACATTCCGTTTTACCTAAAGAGTTTTCATGAATACCTGCATATTCATCATTAGGATGAACTTGTACAGATAAATCATTCTTCGCATCAATAATTTTTACCAATAATGGAAATTGGTTTCCTTCAACGCTTCCAAATAATTCTCTTTGATGATTCCATAACCAAGATACTGTTTTTCCTTCAAATTCACCTGAAGCAACTACACAATCTCCATTTTTATGACCTGAAATAGCCCAACATTCTCCTGTTTGATCACTAGGAATATCATAATGATAAATATCTCTTAACTTATGACCTCCCCAAATCATTTCTTTAAATACTGGTTGAATCTTTAAAATATGTCCCATAATCATCGTCCTTTCCTATATATTTTAAGAATTCTTTCATTTGATTCTCATGAAAAACTTTTATTCCTTTTTCTTCTAACATATGTGCAAACACACCTTGCCCATCTACTAAAGTATGTGTAAATGTACCATCATAAACACCATCACATCCACATGATGGACTTCTAAATTTTAACACTGCTACTTTTACATCTGCATCTAAGAAAATTTGTAATGCCTTAGTAGCACCTTTTAAATATTCATAAGTAACATCTTTACCATGAATAGTTTCAATAATCAACGGATTCATAGATTTGATTTCAGCAGGATCTCTAGGTGTTGATAATCCACCAAAGACTTCAGGACAAGCTATAACCACATCTCCTTCTTCATACATTTTTGCAAGAATATCAACATAATTGTTTTTTCCTACATAAGTGCAATTCATACCAACAAGACAACTACTTACACCTATTTTCATTGATAATCTCCTTAATTTCCATTGGACTCTCTACAACATAAGTTGCACCTTCATTTTCCAATTCTTCTCTACCTCTAAATCCCCAACATACACCTATTGTATCCATCTCAGCATTTTGTCCTGTTTGAACATCAACATTACTATCTCCAATAAAATAGCAACTTTCTTTCTTTAACTTCATTGTCATCAAGGCAATAAGTGTTGATTCTATTGATGGCTTGGTTGGATATAAATCCTGTTGTCCAAGTATAACTATAAACTTCCCTGGAAAAAGATGTTCAACAATTTTTACTGCTAAATGATGAGGTTTATTTGTTACAACTGCAAGCTTCATTCCTGAATCATATAACTCATCTATCAATTCTTTTATTCCATCATAAGCCATGGTATTCTCTAAACAACACTTTTCATATATATCATAAAATTCTTTTAAACAGTCCTCTAAACAATCTAAATTTTCCTTTGGTAATGCACGTTGTAAAAGTTTTCTTACACCATTACCAACAAATTGATTATAAGCAGTTATATCATGAATTGGATAACCATGACTCCTTAAAACCTCATTTGTTGCATTTGCTAAATCTTTTAATGAATCAACCAAAGTTCCATCCAAATCAAAAAGACATCCTTCTTTCACAAATAACCTCCCTCTCTTTTTCTTCTTCTATTATAGCAGTATTGCAAAAATAATGAAAGATGTTATAATTATGATAATGCAAAAAATTGAGGTGAGAGTATGAACGGCTTAAAAACAACAAAATATATGAACATTTTTTCAGGAATTGGATATGCTGTAGGTTTTGGTAGTATTATTTGGTATTCACTTTTTGGTGGTAATCCTCTAACTCCTGTTATTGGTGTTATTATTATTTTTTTAGGAAGAACTATTGGTTATGGAATTGATCGCATCATAGAAAACAAGGAAAATAAATAAAAGTTGCACTCATATAAAAGTGCAATTTTTTATTTTCTTTATTTATATTTAAAATATTGATTTCTTTTTTTTGTTGATAAATAACGCAAATACAATAGTATAGATACAATCACAACAAAAATACCAATCACAATTTCTATAAAATACATCTTAATAAATCTTATGAATTGGGCCCACAAAGTGGCTTCTATTTCCTCATTCATTGTTACAGTTACTTTCTTAACTTCTTCATCTTTACACAAAACAATCACTTCACCTAATTGAGATTTAACTTGTGTAGGAGCCTCAATCGTTGTCTCACCCTTATATTCAATACGAAAATCATCCTGATTGATATTCTTAGGCATAAATAAATTGATATCACTTGGTACAACAACATCGTACGTTTCTTTTACACCATCTTTAATTTGAACAGTAGAAACATATTCACCTTTTTTATAAGGTGTTATTGATTTATAATTTGCATCACAATAATTAATAACCTTTTTTGCATCTTTTACATAAACATCGCTACTTTCACATTTAGCAAAAACACAAACAATATCATTTTCTTGACTCTCTACAAGACTTGTAAGACATGATCTCGACACATCAGTATAACCTGTCTTACATCCTTTAATATGACTAATCCCCGTATGAGAACGCCAATAATATTTCAAAATAGATGATGCCATATATTTATTTGTTGTAGAAGTTCTATAAGAACGTGTTGTAAATATATCTTTAAAAACTTTATTTTTTAAAGCAGTTTGAGTAATCAGTCCCATTTCTTTAACAGTTGTATAATGATTATCATCATGTAATCCTGTTGAATTTTCAAAATGTGTATTCTTTAATCCAAGCTCTTTAGCTTTTTTATTCATCTCTTTAACCATGTTTTCTTCACTTCCAAAAAGAAGTCTAGATGTTGCACGGCAAGCATCTGCTCCTGATGGCAAAATAATTCCATATATCAAATCTAAATACGTCACTTTTTCGCCAACTTCTAAATTAGCCATTGAAGCTCCTGCTTCCCATAACCCTTCAAAATCATATTGATCCATGGAAACAACTTCATTTAAGTCTTTAATATTTTCTAATGCAACCAACGCTGTCATAACTTTTGTCATACTTGCAGGATAAATTTTTGAATCTGCATTTTTCTCATAAATAATCTGATCTGTCGATAGGTTATAAATATAGGCATATGGAGAATCTAATGATAAAGAACTTCCTGCATAAGCTGGTTGAATTCCCATGACCATCAAAAGGACAACAATTGATGAAGCCATTACTTTTTTTGATTTCAAAAAGGATAATTTTGTTTCAGATAAAACAATAGAAACAAAAATGAACACAAATCCCAAAACAATCTTTAATGTTAAGATTTCACCATAAAACACCACTGAAAATAAGACACCAAATACTGACTCCAATGAAAGAATTAATGATGCTTTACATTCACTTGTATTCTTTTGTCCCACAGTTTGACAAACTAATGTGACAGCAGTTGCAAAGAATGAAAGATAAAATAACTGTAAGAATATTGATGATTGAATTTGTGTAACCACTCTTATATCTTCACTTAACAATGCCACACATAAAGCAACAATTGCACCACCAATAAATTGGAACACTGTAAATGCAATACCATCAACATCTTCACTATACTTTTTAACCATTAAAATATGTAATGCATACAAGACACCTCCACATAATGTTAAAAGATCTCCTGTATTCATTGTTAAATCTCCTGATAAAGATACAAAACCTATACCAATCACACATAAAAATCCTGCTATAAAATTATAAATATCTGGTCTTTTTTTATAAAAAATCCAAACCAAAAATGGCACAATTGCACAATAAACAGCTGTTAAAAATGCATTTTTCCCTGGTGTTGTAAAATTCAATCCCCACGTTTGTACATAATATGCACTAAATAAACAACATCCTGTTAAAAAACCACCTTTTATTTTATCTTTTGGAAACACTTTTAATTTATTAAAAAATAACAAACTCAAAAATAACGAAGCCAGTGTAAATCTTACAAACAAAAGCACTGCTGGTGTTAAAAAATCAACAGCACTTTTCATAACTATAAAAGAACTTCCCCATATCAATGCAGCAAAAAATAACAACATTGATCCCTTCATACTTTTATTCATAACAATCCTTTCCAAAAAGAAATGGTACAAAGTACCATTTTCTTTTTTAACCATTCATTACTTCATGACAACGTGGACAAAGTTCTCCATTCATTCCATCAGCATCAAAATAATTCCAACATCTTGGACATTGAACGCCATTGAATTTTTCTGCCTTTATATAAGCAGTATCAAATTCATTCAATCCATCTTGATCATCAACTAACTGAACCTTAGCAACAATAAATAATTGTTTTAAATCTTTATCCAAATCAGCCATATCTTTATATTCATCTTTTAAACATACAGTTAATTTTGCTTCCATATTAGATTTAATGACTTTTTCATTTCTTAAATCTTCTAATGCTTTCATGACATCTTTTCTTAACACTAAGAAACGATCATAGTAAGCTTTTAACTCATCTGCATTTTCGATATCAAATAATTCAGGAGCTTTTTCCAAGAAAACTGATTCTGCTTTATTTTCATCACAATGGAAATGATCATGTAATTCTTCAGCTGTAAACACTAAAACTGGAGATAACACTTTCATCATTGTTTTTGCATAATGATATAAAACTGTTTGAACTTGTCTTCTTCTTAAACTATCAGCTTTTTCAATATATAGAATATCCTTTGTAAAATCCATATAGAATGCACTTAATGTATTTGTAAAACAATTTAAAATCAATTGATTAGCTTCTGCAAAATCATAGTTATCAAATGCTTTATGATAAGCTTTCATTAAGTTATTTAACTCAACCAACATATACTTATCTACACCTTCAAGTTTTGAAGTTTCAACAACATCAGTTTCTTTAAAATCATTTAAGTTTCCTAATACAAATCTCATTGTATTTCTAATTTTACGATAGTTTTCAGCAACTTGTTTCATAATATCATCAGAAATACGAACATCTGATTGATATGCAACAGATGTTGCCCATAATCTTAAAATATCAGCACCATATTGATTAATAAGTTTTAATGGATCAACAGTATTTCCTAATGACTTAGACATCTTATTTCCTTTTCCATCTAATACAAATCCATGTGATAAGACTGTTCTATAAGGAGCCTCACCATGAGCTGCAGTTCCAATAATTAATGAAGAGTTGAACCAACCACGATATTGGTCACTTCCTTCGAAATATAAATCTACTGGATATTCATATCCTCTTTCTTTCATACATCCTGTATGAGAAGAACCAGAATCAAACCAAACATCCATAATATCTTTTTCTTTTCTAAAAATACCATTTGGTGAATGTTCATTTGTATATCCCTCTGGCAACAAGAATTTTTCATCTTTTTCAAACCAAATATTTGAACCATATTCTCTAAATAAATCTGAAATACGTTTAAATACTTTTTCATCCATAATAGGTGTTCCATCTTCACAATAGAAAATAGGAATTGGTACACCCCAAGTTCTTTGACGAGAAATACACCAGTCACCACGATCTTTAATCATATTATAGAT
>CAJUJC010000080.1 GCA_910586805.1 uncultured Erysipelotrichales bacterium
ATTTAAAAAAGAAAATAATAAAATGAGAAAAGAGGTGATAAAATGGAAAGAGAAAAAATATTATCTTATTTGAATGAAGACATTATGAATCAAGGAACATATTATTCTCATAAGTGTATTCCTGCTCAAATCAGTCATGCAATATATATGTTTGGAAATTTGACAATAACTGATATTTTAGCTTTCATTGATATAACTCAAAATCAAGATGGAAGCCAAGGAGTGATTATAACACCAACACATATTTATTTTTGTTTTACTAAATCAGGTTCTTTTGCATATGAAGATATTCAATCATTACGTTTACAAAAACATAGACATCAACAAGCTATATCTTCTATATGTTTAAAAGAAAAAACATATACATTTCAAAATAACTATTTTAATCAAGAAAAATGGATTGAGTTTCTTTCCTTTGTTTCACAAATTGATTATGAATTACAAATGACAATCCATGAGAAGATTGAGTATTATACACGAAAAGTTATTGACGATATTTTTAATGATGAATATGAGGATGTTGCATTAACTTCTAAACAAGATCAACAGCTTCATGATGTTTTAGATAACTTAAAAGTTGTTTCTCAAATGGAAGATGATGATTGTCAATCTGAGTTAGAAATAATATGTAAACAGTCATTAGATATTTTCTTTGATTTAGAATTGGATAGTGATGAAATAGATATATTGATAGATATAGAAAAACAAATATCTTCTATGATGGAATCACAATATGGTGAGGATATCATAAATCAATATACTCAAGGTAATAAAGAATTGTATGAACGTGTTCAAAATACAATGCAGGCGTTAGGAATAAGTGAAGAGGAGTTAAAAGGAAAAACGCCTGAAGAGTTAGAACAATATATAAATGATTTATGTCATCGTTTTGGTATATCAAAAAGTATGCTCGACGACTTAGCAAAAAAATTCACTTGTTAAAGTGAATTTTTAAATATAAATAGATAATGCACCAATTAAATCCATATCTTCATCATCTTTAAAATGTTCTAATTGTTTCTTTAAAATAGAAACATATTCTTTGTGTTCAAAATGAACAAGAGGTGATCTTGATAATATAATGTGATGATTAATATGCTTTCTTATAAAATAATTAATTTGAGCGATATAAAGACGAATTTTAATAGGATTATATTCGAATAATTCACGAATATATTCTCTTTGCTTTGGTGTGAGTTTATCAAAGTTATACAATTGATAAATGAGTTTAGATGGACCATAGAAAAGAAAGTTATCAATCCATCCTATATCCTCTTTATAAAAATAATCAATATTTTTTAATGCTCTTAAAATCATTTTATCTACATATAACATTTGATTTTTTGGTAAGTGTAATTCAAATTTAGATTGGTTAATATATGCAATTTCCTGATCTATATTATAATACTTTTCTTTCCCATTTTCATCCTTATAAACAAGATACTGTTCTCCATTAAGTTTATCAGATAAATCTGTACTATTTTGTATTAATTTTGTTTTTGTAGATATATAGCATCCACCTTTTAATTCTCCTTTTAGAATTGGACTTCTTATAAGATTGGCTTCTTTAAATAAATCCAAATCACCATATAAAGACTTGTATTCCATAACTATCTTCTCCTTTTGTTTATTTTTATATGTTTTGATTCATTTTCAAAGTGAATATATAAATTTAACCATTTTTTATGAAGGAACTATATCATAGTATTTGAAAGTTATTACCTAGTTAAAATTATACCATTCATAATTTGTGTTTTAAATATCTTTAGATATTTTTTAAATTTTTATTAAACATCTTAACTTGTTTCAGGTTAGCCATATTGTGTCAAGAGTTAATAACTGTTGTTTTAAAAATACACATAAAAGTGTAGAGTGAAGTCATCTTATCATTTCATAACATAAACTTCTATAACCCCGATATATCGGGGACGTAAATTAAAAAATAATTTCATATAATAAATATGGAATTGTGGAAGGAGTGATTCGATGATAAGTTATGAGCCATTTTTTGAAACACTTAAGCGTAAGGGAATCACTCAGTATGATTTAGAAAATCATATGGATGTATCTAAAGGAACTTTAGATAGTCTAAGAAACAATAAAAATATAACATTATTAACATTAGAAAGTTTATGTATTCTTTTGAATTGTCAACCATGGGATATTTTTAAATTTGTAAAAGAATAAAATATTCTTCCAAACATCTTTTGAAGATGTTTTTTTGTTTCACTATTATTATATCCCCAAAAACATGGGGATGTAAATAGTTTATGAAGCAAATATAATAAAAAAGAAATGATAATTGAAAGAGTGAGGAGTGATGTATATGATTAGTTATAAACCTTTTTTCAAAACTCTTGAAAAGAAAGGAATAACTCAATATCAGTTAGAAGATAATGATCTACTATCAAAAGGAACTTTGGATAATTTAAGACATAATCGTAGCATTACACTTTCAACTTTGGAATATATTTGTTGTTTAATTGAATGTGAACCTCTTGATGTTTTTGAATTTATAAAGGATGCTCAATAAAAAGAATATAAAAATGAGAAATATGTTTATTTAGAGAATACCACTACAATATAGGGTGTTCTTTTTTTGATGAATAAATAAAAATATTATTTTATGAAAAAATTATATAAAAAGATCAACTTTTTATAAATTGATCTTTATGAGAGGATTGAATTGATCCTCTTGTGTAAAAAATTATTTTATTTTTTCCAATCATCTAACATTTTTAATGCTTGGTCTAAAACTTTTTCTCCGTCCATCATACCATAAAGACGCATGTCAATAACATCAACAGGGATAGCATTTTTAACTTGTTCTTTGATACCATTTAAACGGAATCTTACTTGTGGACCGATTAAAAGAACATCACATGGTTCATTAGCGTATTCAGTAGTTAACTGACTTTCGCTTACAGCCCAAATTTTACATTCTAACCCTCTTGCTTCAGCAGCTTTTTGCATACGTGTTACAAGTAAACTTGTTGACATACCAGCACTACATGCTAACATAATTTTTAACATAATTTATTTCCTCCTATATTTTTACTCATGAATTTATTATACACTCTTTTTCTAAATAAGAAAAGAGATTTGCTGAAAATTTCATTGAATTTAATTTGAAAACTATAAAAGTATTTTTTTAGAAAATAAAAAGATTGACTTATGTAAAAGAGTATCGTAACCTATTTCTAGGTGGTCTATTTGAAGAAATTAAAAACTTTTTTTATTCTTATATTTATTGCTTCTTTTAGCATTCAGCTTTTTTATGTTTTTTCTACATCATGGATGTTAACTTTTGTTCAAAAATGTGTAATGCTTGTGATACAAATGTTATCATTAGTAGGATGGTTAAATTTTGAAGAGAATGATTTAAAGAAGTATAGAATAAAACAATTCATGTTTTTCTTATATGTGATTAATCTTTTATATATTCTATTATGGGATCAAGATTTTGGTAGAAATGAAGAAGTGTTGAGAAGTTTTGAACATATCAATTTAAATTTATTTCATACTATCAAATTATATGTTAATGGATATAAAAATGGCGTTGTTGGATTACAATCTCTTATGATAAATTTGTTTGGCAATTTTTGTTTATTTATGCCTATGGCTTATTTTTTGCCTGTATTATTTTCAAAGTTTAAAAAATGGTATATCTTTTTATTTGTTATTATGGTACTTGTTTTTTTGATAGAAGTTTTACAGGTGTTTTTACAAACAGGAACTGGTGATATAGATGATTGGTTTTTAAATGTTTTAGGTGCATTTGTATTGTATGTTTTATTAAGGTGTGTAAGGGAGAAGAAATGATGAAGAAAAAAGATGTTATTGTAATTGGAATTTTGTTATTGGTGATTGGTGTAGGATATTTGATTTTTCAACTTATGCAAGGTGAGATGAAAACAATAGATATTTATTATAATAAAGATGTTATAAAACAGGTAAGTATTGATAAAGATACTGTGTATGAATTTGAAGGAGATTATGGAAAGTTTTGTTTAGAAGTGAAGGATAAAAAGTATCGTGCAATCAATGTTGAATGTCCTAATCATGATTGTGAGAAAGTAGGATGGGTTGAAAAGGGAAGTACGAAACAAATTGTTTGTGTACCTAATAATATTTATATTATTCAAAGTGATAGTGTAGATACTTATTAATTTATTAGAAAATAAGTAATTGTTCACAATAAATTCATATGGCTATTGTATGATGTAATTGTCTTAAGAAAAGACAATATAATAATCAATTTATAGGCGATCCCCCTCTCCCTGAATATTTGTCGTCTATATACTAAAAAAGAACGCTCCCCACGTTCTTTTTTACTTTTTATATAATATGAAAGTGTTTTAATGCTTTTTCAATACCATTATTTAAAATAGAGTCAGTGCGATATGTGACAACATCAAACAAGATAGGATTACTGTTTCCCATTGCTATTGATTCTTTTGTATATGTTAACATAGGTAGGTCGTTTGTAGAATCGCCAATACTTATTGTTTGTTCAATAGACATATTTAAATAGTCAATAATCATTTGAATGCCTGTGGCTTTAGAAACTTGTTTTGGAACAACTTCAATAAAATCGACATCTCTTTGAATAACATGAAAGTTAGGTTCAAGGAATGCTTTGAAAGTATTAATATCTGATCCTTCGTGATACCAAGCAGCAAACTTATCGAACATCACATCGCTCTCTTGATTATAATAGAAAACAGGATGATTTAATTTAAGATAATCCTTTTCTGCTTTTTTTACAAATGGGTGAATGCTTGTTTCAGGAAAGAAAGCACCTTGCATTCCTTCTAAGACATTGTCAATATGACATTTGATTGTCATATCGATGATGTCTTTTCTCATTTGTTGTGGTAATTCTAAATGAAATAAAACTTTATTATGATGCTCAATATAAGTACCACAACCACAAATATATCCATCAAATCCTATATTTTTAATATCTTGATCAATTGTGGAAACGGGTCTTCCTGTATTGATTATACAAATATGTCCATTTGCTTGTGCATTTTGAATGGCTTTAATTGTAGAATTAGGTATATATCCATCTTCTTCATTAGATAATGTTCCATCTATATCAAAAAATATAATTCTTTTTTCCATATGGTTACCTCTCTTTTTTATTAATCATATCGTGTATTTGATGAAAGTCAAGGTATTTGTTTTATTGTAAAAAAAATATCAACATGATATAATACTTTCAATTCTTTTCAATGATAAGGGGGAATTTATGTGTATAAAGTTTTAAAAAAAGAAAAACTAAATGATGTTGTTGAGTTAATGGAAGTTTATGCTCCTTATGTTGCACGTAAGTGTGAGCCAGGACAATTTGTTATTTTAAGAGTAGGTGAGGATGGGGAAAGAATTCCTTTAACAATTGCTGATTATGATAGAGAAAGAGAGTCAATTACGATTATTTATCAAATTGTGGGTTATTCAACAAAAGAATTATCAAAATTAAATGCAGGTGATGAATTAACTGATTTTGTGGGGCCTTTAGGAATGCCTACTGAACTTCATGAAGTGAATCATGTTGTTGGTGTGGCTGGAGGTGTGGGAAGTGCACCATTGTATCCACAATTAAAAGCATTGGCTGCAAGAGGAACAAAAGTTGATGTGATTATTGGTGGTAGAGAAGCTCAATATGTTTTATGGGCTAATAAGTTTAAAGAATTTTGTGAAAATGTATATATTATGACTGATGATGGCTCACTTGGTGAAAAAGGATTTGGAACTGTGAAGTTACAAGAGTTGATTGATAGTGGTGAGATTATTGATGAAGTCATTGCTATTGGACCAGTACCAATGATGAAAGCTGTTGTTGGTGTAACAAAACCATGTCATATTAAAACAATGGTTTCATTGAATCCTATTATGATTGATGGAACTGGAATGTGTGGATGTTGTCGTGTTAGTGTTGATGGAAAAATTAAGTTTGCTTGTGTAGATGGTCCAGACTTTGATGGATTGCAAGTAGATTTTGATGAGTTGATGGCACGTCAAAGAATGTTTAAGGAAGAAGAACATACTGTGAGTGTCAATGCAAATCGTATGTGTAATTTAATGGGAGGTGTGAAATAATGCCTAATATGTCATTAGAAAAAGTAAAAATGCCTGAACTTGAAGCAACGATTAGAAATCAAAATTTTGAAGAAGTTGCTTTAGGATATACGAAAGAACAAGCAATGGAAGAGGCGACAAGGTGTTTAAATTGTAAACATAAACCTTGTACAACTGGATGTCCAGTAGGGGTTCCGATTCCTGAGTTTATTCAAGAAGTTGCAAAAGGAAATTTTGAAGAAGCTTATGATATTATCACGAGTGAAAATGCATTACCTGCCATTTGTGGACGTGTTTGTCCTCAAGAAAATCAATGTGAAGGAAAATGTGTTCGTGGTATAAAAGGTGAATCAGTTGGGATTGGACGTTTAGAAAGATTTGTGGCTGATTATCATAATAATCATGGAACAAAAAAAGAGAATCAAGTTGAAAAGAATAATAAGAAAGTGGCAGTGGTAGGAAGTGGACCTGCTGGGATGACTTGTGCTGGCGAGCTTGCTAAAAAAGGATACGATGTTACTGTTTTTGAAGCATTACATAAAACAGGCGGTGTTTTGTCTTATGGTATACCAGAATTTCGTTTGCCAAAAGATTTGGTTCAAAAAGAAATTGATGGTGTTGAAAATTTAGGTGTGAAATTTGTTACAAATGTTGTGGTAGGAAGATCTATAACAATTGATGAATTACAAGAGGATGGATATGAGGCTATATTTGTAGGAAGTGGTGCAGGATTACCGCGTTTTCAAAATATACCTGGTGAAAACTTGAATGGTGTTTATGCAGCCAATGAGTTTTTAACACGTGTGAATTTAATGAAAGGGTATCAGTTCCCAAATCACCCTACACCAGTTAAAATTACTGATACAGTATGTGTTGTGGGGGCTGGTAATGTTGCAATGGATGCAGCAAGAACAGCTAAACGTTTAGGGGCAAAGAATGTCTATATTGTTTACCGTCGTGGTGAAAATGAAATTCCAGCAAGAGCAGAAGAAGTTCATCATGCCAAAGAAGAAGGGGTTATTTTCAAACTTTTGACAAATCCAGTGAAAATTCATGGTAAAGATGGATGGGTTGAATCTATGGAATGTGTTGAAATGGAACTTGGAGAACCTGATGCAAGTGGAAGAAGAAGTCCAGTTGTTAAGGAAGGATCTAACTTTACAATTCAGACAGGAACAGTGATTGTATCTATTGGACAAAGTCCTAATCCATTGATTAGACAAACAACCCCAGGATTAGATACACAAAGATGGGGTGGAATTATTGTTGATGAAGAAACGATGAAAACATCAAAAGAAGGTGTTTATGCAGGTGGAGATGTTGTAACTGGTGCAGCAACTGTTATTTTAGCTATGGGGGCTGGTAAAAAAGCTGCAAAAGCTATTGATGAAGCCTTAAAAAAGAAATAGATTTTATAAGAAGAGAAAATGGAAGTCATGGAATTATGACCTCTTTTTTTGTTTATATAATCAAGGTAATATTAAAAATATAATTTCTATCTACATTTTAGTAAAAATAAAATATATTATTAGTAAATATTATTCATTTTTAGTGAAATAATTGACTTTATTTACTGAGATGGTAAAATGAGGATAAAGGAGAGGAATAATATGAATGATGAAATAAGTAGACTCATTAATTTTGGTTTACAAAATTATATGTTTTGTGAAAATGATATAGATTATGTTGTTAATTTATTACTTGATTTATTGCATTTAGATAGTTTTGTTTATAAGGAAGTCAATGAAACGTTAGAAACAGCTACTCCAATTTTAGAAAAGATATTAGATTATGCTGTGGAAGAGAAAATGATTGAAGATACAATAACGATGAGGGATTTATTTGACACAAGGATTATGAATTGTTTGATGCCTAGACCAAGTGAAGTTATAAGTATTTTTGAGGATTATTATAAAGAAAGTCCACAAAAGGCAACAAATTATTATTATCGCTTATCAATAGCTTCAAATTATATTCGTAAAACGAGAACTGATAAAAATATTCGTTTTAAAAAATATTATAAATATGGAAATATTGAAATTACAATTAATTTATCTAAACCTGAAAAAGATCCTAAAGAGATTGCAAAAGCGAAATTAGTGAAATCAAGTGGTTATCCAAAGTGTTTATTATGTAAAGAGAATGTTGGATTTGCTGGAGATTTGAACAGAAATGCAAGGCAAACTCATCGTATTATACCTCTTGATTTAGATGGGATGAGATATTATTTGCAATACTCACCTTATGTTTATTATAATGAACATTGTATTGTATTTAATGAGGAGCATAAGCCAATGGTCATTAATAGAGATACATTTACTCATTTATTATCATTTGTTGAGTTGTTCCCTCATTATATGTTAGGTTCAAATGCAGATTTACCTATTGTAGGGGGATCTATTTTGACACATGATCATTTTCAGGGTGGAAGTTATACATTCCCAATCGAAGGCGCAGATATTTTAAAAGAAATGACATTAAATAATTATCCAACATTAAAAATTGAACTTGTGAAATGGCCACTTTCAACAGTAAGAGTTACTTCTTCAAATAAACAGGAAGTGATTGATTTTTCTGAACATATTTTACAGGCATGGAAAGAATATTCTAATAAGACATTAGATATTTTGCCATATACATTAGACACACCTCATAATACAATTACACCGATTGCGAGAATGAAAGATGGGAAGTATCAAATGGATTTGGTATTAAGAAATAATAGAGCGAATGAAAAGTATCCTGATGGTATTTTCCATCCTCATCAAAATTTGCATCATGTTAAAAAGGAAAACATTGGTTTAATAGAAGTTATGGGACTTGCAGTTTTACCAGTACGTTTAAAAGATGAAATTCAATTATTAAAGGGATGTTTGTTGGGTGATGCAAATATAAATGATTTTGATGTTTTGAAAAAACATCAGTTATGGTTTGAGGAGTTGCAACAGGAGTATGAAATAAGTCAAAATAATATTGACGATATTATGAATGAAGCATTGACAAAAAAATTTGTGAATGTTTTAGAAGATGCTGGTGTATTTAAGATGGATGATATAGGTATAAAAGCATTTATAGAGTTTGTTGAAAGTTTAGATTGAAAGATGAGGAGGAAAGAAAATGATAAAAGTTATTCAAAAAATAGATGATCATATAGATTTGATTTCTATGAAAAATGATGATTTAGAAATTGTTGTATCGAATTTTGGGTGTACAATTATAAAAGTATTGATGAAAGATAAAAATGGTCATATTGATGATGTGGTTTTGGGTTATGATGATTTTCAACAGTATCAAGCTTTAGATGCTTATTTAGGTGCGTTAGTTGGTAGAGTTGCTAATCGTATTGGTAAAGGGAAGTTTGTATTAAATGATAAGGAATATAAACTAGCTATCAATAACGGACCAAATCATTTACATGGAGGAATAAAAGGTTTTAGTTATCAGGTATTTGATTATGAAATTAAAGATGAATCTATTGAATTTTCATATTTATCAAAGGATGGAGAAGAAGGCTATCCAGGAAATTTAACTCTTAAGGCTATTTATACATTGGAAAAGGATACTCTTAAAATTCAATATCATGCAGTTTGTGATCAAGATACATTAATCAACATTACAAATCACTCTTATTTTAATTTATCTGGTAAACAAGAAAATATTTATCAACATACTTTACAGATTCAGGCTTCTTCATTTGCTTGTGTTGATGAAGATGGTTTGACAACAGGTGAATTTAGAGATGTTGAAGGAACACCATTTGATTTTAGAGAACCAGTATTGATTGGAGAAAGAGTTGAACAGGATTATGATCAACTTCAATTAGGAAAAGGCTTTGATCATCCATTTATTTTTAATCATGAAAACCATCAAGTTATTTTGGAACATAAGAAAAGTGGAAGACGTTTAATAGTGACAACAACTTTACCAACAGCTCAAATATATACAGCTAATTATTTAGATGGAAGAGTGGGAAAATATGGACATTGTTATGATGAAAGAGATGCAGTATGTATAGAAACACAAAACCTTCCTGATGCGATTCATTTGGAAGAAAATCCATCAACAATTTTAAAGAAAGGAG
>CAJUJC010000081.1 GCA_910586805.1 uncultured Erysipelotrichales bacterium
CCCCCCCCCCCCCCGTGTATTTTTGTCAAGAAAGAATTATACTACTAAATGCCAAGTAGCACATTCAACAAATAGAAGCATTTTTATGATTTTATTTCATTATCAGCTTTCCTTTTTTATATAAGATTTTAGTATAAAGTACGATGATAGGAAGATAAATTCACTTTAAAAAATAAAAATATTAAATGTAATAAATTGTAAAAAATCAACTTGATTTTATACTACTCGTTTATGACTTTCGTGTTCATCAAATTTATAGTATAATAAAACAAAAGAACAGGAGTGGTAACAATGCGTATTATTGATGGATTGAATTACTATAAAAAATTAGAAGTCATGGTTTTAGAATGTATTGAAAAAGCAAATAAAGCCCCTTTTGAGGACTTTATTTTTATTGCAGAAGATAAAACAATGATAGAACAAATATTTCTTAAACATACCCATTATCTTGTTAATATTCAAATTATGACATGGTCATCTTTTTTGCAATATCTTCAAATATCTCATCATCTCACAAAACATAAAGTTCTTTCAAACATAGAATTTACATATTACCTTTACAACATTTTAAAAGAACATTCTTTTCAATGCTTTCATACAAATCAATACTATTCACTTATTGAAAAATTGATTCCTCTTATTAAAGACTATAACTTATCATTAACTCAATACAATACAAAAAATCCTAAACTCCATGATTTTATGACTATATATAATCTCTTAGAAAAACAATGTGATCAATACACACACATAACTTTTGAAGATATATTTAAAAATATTAATATTCATTGTCCTGCTCATATTTATATTGAAGGTGATCACTTATATCAACCTTTAAGACAACAAATTATCCAAAAATTAGATGATACAACAATTTTATATACTCATACAAACGATACACGCATCTTAAACATCCCTTATCATGATCTTTGTAAAACGAGCGAAACCTTTGACCATGAAACCTTTTTAACAAATTCATTATTTCAGCAATCAACAAAAAAATGTCATGAAGATAAAGAATTATATACATTTTCAGCTCCAACCCCTTTACAAGAAGTCAAACGTGTTGTTTATACAATTAAACAAATGATTGTTGATAAAGAATTACGCTATCAAGATTTCGCAATTGTTTATCCTGACTCTACATACATCGATATTTTATCAAACACACTCAAAAATATTCCACATAATTTACCTCAAATAAATAATGGAATTTATGATTATAGTTATAAAAAATTACTCAAACAAATTTTCACAATTGAAAAAGCATCTATTACTCAAATTGCAAAAGAGTTGATGGATGAGGATATAGACAATGAATACAAATCTTATCTTGATTCATTATTTTCTTTTAAAACAATAATGAATGCTAAAGAATTTGAGGAGTTTTTTAAAGCGACTTGTTTAATTACACACAAAGAAACAAATCATAATCAAGATCATATTATGGTATGCTCAATTGAAAATTTAAAACTTGCCAACAAAAGACATATCTTTTTCTTAGGAATGAATGAAACTATATTCCCACATTTTATAAAAGATGCATCACTATTACTAAATGAAGATATTGAAACTTTAAGGAAACTAGGAGCAACAACACCTTTCAATACATTAGAACAATTAGCAATTCATCATAACGATATTTTAAAAGCATTACAGCAGCCTTATTTAAGCATAACTTTCTCTTATAGCACAGCCACACTATCAGGAGAAACACTTTTAAAATCATCACTTTATAATCAATTGGCTGCTATGTATCATTTAAAGCTATTACCTGCAAACACCTATTTATCGATTGACGATTATTATTTGCAGGGTGGTTACATTGATGAAAAGAAAATATTAAATCAAAACATACACAATTACATTCAATCAAAAAATCAACCAAGTGATATTCATCCTGATCTTATTCAACAATTATACAGTTCTACAATGTCAGTTAGTCAAATTGAGACATATAATAAATGTCCTTTCTTATACTTTATACAATACGGATTAAACATTTATCCAACAAAAGACAAAAAACTTATGTCAAATGAACTTGGAAGTTTAGTTCATTATATATTAGCTGAAAATATTGATAAATCAAAGGATATAAAGAAACTTGTTGAAAAATATATTCTAAGAGATGAAAATCTATACTCCAAAATAAACTCATCAAAAATTAATCAATATTTTATTGAACAATTAATTAAGGATTTAGATATAACAATAGATATTTTAAATGAATTTTTAAATGTATCAAAATTTGATATTCATTCTCAAGAAGAAAAGGTACAAGATACAATAAAAGGAATAGATTTTAAAGGATTCGTCGATAGAATAGATACTTATCAAAAATATATTTCTATCATTGATTATAAATCTAGTGCAAAAGATATTGACTTAAATCTTGCTATGCAAGGCTTTAATATACAAATGTTATTATATTTAAAAATGGTAACAAAAAAATACAATCAAGATCCTGGTGCTGTTCTCTACTTCAATACAAAGAAAAGAATTTTATCATCCGATCAATGTATAAATAAAGAAATAGAGAAAAGTGATGTTCTCTCGTTATATAAATATGGTGGATATGTTATAGATGATGAACATCAAGTAATTGATGCATTAGATTCTACGATGGATAAAAAATCAAATATTATTAAAGTCTCTTATGTGAAATCAAAAGATGAATACAAAGGACAAATCCTTACAACACAAAAATTAGAAAAACTATTTAAAGAGATTGAAAACCACATTTATAAACTTTATGAATATATGATGAATGGACATATTAAAATTGCACCTAAGGGCAGTGATAATCCAACAACACATACACTTGTTAATCCATGTCATTATTGTTCATACCATAGTATTTGTCATTTTGATGTCTTTTATAATGAATATAATCTTGTTGAGTTTTATGATGTAGAATCAAAGCTAGGAGGTGAAGACGATGCCATTTAACGAAGGACAATTAAAAGCAATTCAACAAAGACATTCTTCTATTCTTGTAAGTGCTCCAGCAGGTAGTGGAAAGACGAAAATTTTAGTCAGTCGTATTGTAGAATTATTAAAAGAAGGTTGTAACATTTTTGATTTTCTTGTCTTGACATTTACTGAAGCAGCAGGCAATGAAATGAAACAACGTTTATCAGAAGAGTTGAATGAACTTGTTACGTCACCTATTGATGAAACTTTACGTCAACATTTAAATACACAAATTCAAGATTTACCTAATGCTTACATTACGAATTTTCATGGTTTTTGTAATTTATTATTAATGAAATATGGCTATATGGTCGATGTTATGCCTGGGTTTTCTATTAATAGTGATCCTACTTTAATCAAAAAAGAAGTTTTAGAGCACTGCCTAGAACAATGGATAAATGATGATGAAGTCAAGCAATTTCTATCTCTTTATTTCCCTGGAAATTCCTTAGAGTCATTTCAAAATATCTTGCTTAGTATAGATAATTTATCACATTCTATTGATAACTTTTATAGTTTTATTGAGTCTGTTCAAGCCAATAACTATGCAACCTTATCATCAATAGATGATTGGCCTTTGTTTCCTTATTTAAAAAATATATTTCATAATGAAACAATGATTTCCTTAAATAAACTTATTGAACTGAGAGTTTACTGTGAGAAGCATGGCTTAACTGATTTTTATGAAAGACCAGAAGAACAAAGTAAAAGAAATGAAGAATTACCTATTCCCTTTGAAACTTATTTTGATTATTTGGATGAAAGATGCCGATTGTTCCAATCGCAACTGACATATGATACTTTTGTCAATATTGCTAAAACACCTCTTTTAAAATCATATACAATGAGTTGGAAAGACATTGATCCACAACTCAAAAAAGAGTTCAGCAAAATGAAAACAGATATTATGTCATCTTACAACAAAGCAATATCTTCTTACATACCTGAAGATATTGATGATTTTATCAATAAGATGAATATAAGTTCTAAAGCTATTGATTTTATGCTTGCAAAAGGACAGCTTCTAGATCAATTCCAACAGGCCTATCAAATGAAAAAGAAAGAATTAAATCAGTTAGACTTTGCTGATTTGGAAAAATATGCTCATCAATTATTAGAACCTCAATATGGTATTGTTGATATCTTATATCATTCTTTAAAAGAAATTATGGTTGATGAATATCAGGATACAAATCAAATTCAAGAAACATTATTATTAAAAATAGCCAATCATAAAGAACCACATATTCCACTATTTATGGTTGGAGATATGAAACAATCTATTTATCGTTTTAGACAAGCTGATCCTCAAATCTTTTCAGATAAATATAACACTTTTTCATTAACTGATGAAAAATGTCAACAAACACAAACAAGACGTATTGATTTGGTTTTCAATTATCGTTCTTCTAAAGTTGTCCTTGATTCTATTAACTATATTTTTAATCAAATTATGGATAAAGATATAGGTGGTTTGGAATATTATTTAGATGATAGTGCAAGATTAAATTATGATTATAATGGGAAAGAAAATGGAAAGAAAAAAGAGGCAAGACAGCGTTTCTTTCATGACGAACATTTAAAAACAGAAGTTCTCATTGATATTTATAATCCTCATTCAACTTTTACAAAAGAAGAATATGAAGCTCATATGGTAGCTCAAAAGATTGTTGATTTGAAAAAAAACTTTCAGTTAAAAAAGAAACCTATTTCTTATAAGGATATTGTTGTATTAATGAGATCTACATCATCTTTTTTAACATTTAAAAAAGTATTTGATTTATATAACATTCCTAATCATATTGTTTTATCTCAAGGTTTAATGACTTCTCTTGAAATTGTAGATATAATTACAGTATTAAAAGCTATTTTGAATCCTTATGATGATATTTCTATGTTGAGTTTATTAAGACTTCCTTATAGTTTGAATTATATTGATATGGATACAATTGCAAAGTTAAGAATTGAACACAAAGATATCCCATTATATGAATGCTTATTATTATCAAATGAAGAATGTATAATTCACTTCTTAAAAGCTTATCACGAATTAAAGGATTATGCTTACAACCACTCTCCATATGACCTTATATTAAAAATCTATGAAATGACTGATTATCCATTATTTGTATCACAATTAATTAATGGAGAACAAAGGAAAGCTAACCTTGATTTATTTTTAGAGATAGTGAAACAAACACAAGATACATCTCCATACTTAGAGGACTTGATTTATACATTAGAAAACTCTTCTGACCTTGCACCAGCTTATGTATCTAATGGAAACGATGATGTTGTTGAATTTATGACTATTCATAAATCAAAAGGATTAGAATTCCCTATTGTTTTTGTATGTAATATGCATAAAAAATTTAATACACAGGATAGTAAAGAACGTTTGATTATAGACAAACATCTAGGAATCGCTTTAAAACCACGAATAAAAAAGCAAGAACCTTTTAAAGATATGATTGTTGAATATGAAAACTGTTATCGTAATATGATTGCAAAACGCCAATTAAATGAATCAATTAATGAAGAAATGCGTATTTTATATGTTGCTTTAACCCGTGCATCTGAAAAATTAATATTAACTGGTGTCTTGAAAAGCGTAGATGAAATTGTATCTCTACAACAAAAACTTATTGTGAATAGTGATCCTGATATTATACATAAACCAGGTGCAAAAAATGTACTTCTTTATGATAGACTCCGTCAAACAAATAACTATCTGAATTGGGTACTCGCCTCTATTTTAAGACATCCCCAAATTATTGAACAATGTTTACATATTAATGAATTAAAAGAAATTGCTTTGATCCTTCAATCATACCATTTTGAAAAAGATCTCACTTTTGATTCAACTGAACATGCAATGTTCTCTTTATCTTTAACTCATGATGAAGAAATAGAAAAGTATATTCCTCAAAGAGTTATGGAGCATAAAACAAATAATGGAGATTTACAAGCATTCTATGATCATTATGTTTATCCTCATGACACAACAAAAACAGCAACGATTGCTGTGACCCAGCTTCAAAAATTAGATGATGATCATTTTTTAAAAATTGATTCTCATGATGAAAATACAAATATTGCTGCAACAGATAAAGGAACTTTGGTGCATCTGTTATTAAGTTATTTCACTTTTGAAAATGATAATGTTTCTTTCCTTATTAATCAATTATATGAAGAAGATTTAATCAATGAACAGGGAAAAGATATTTTAATATCTTATCAAGATAAGTTACAATTATTTATTGAAAGTGAACTTTATGAAATGATTAGTCAAGCTGATTATATTTATAAGGAAAAGCCTTTTTCTTACTATGATCAAGAAAGACAACAAATTGTTCATGGTATCTTTGACTTAGTTTTTATCCATAAAAATAACATTTATGTTTTAGATTATAAAACTGATAGAATAAGCAAACAAAATAGTAAACAATCATTAATCCAAAAACATCAATTACAATTAAATTACTATCAAAAAGTTTTAAAAGATATGTATAAACAAGATGTTAAAGCCATTGTTTATTATCTACATATTTCTCAATATGTTACATTTTAAAAGGAGATACCTCTAAAAGTATCTCCTTCTTTTATTTTTAAATGAGAATTTATATGTCATTGAATATCGAGGCTTATTTTGATACAAAACATAAAATCCAAAACATTCCATAATGACAAGATAAATAAGAGTTGGAAGAACTTGATCCATCCATTTTATTTGAATACTTAACACGCTCAAAATGATTATGGCAATAAACACAACAATATTAAATAAAGTTAAATACTTCATTCTCTTAGTTCCCTCAACCTTATATATAGTCAAATACCAAAAACCTGATAATATCCCTAACACAAAACTATCCATCAACAAACTATTCGCTACTTCAAAAATATGTATACAAGCAATAATCACAACAATCATATATGGTAAAATAAAACTTACAACCTTATTCATAATAACACCTTCTCTCTTATATTATTATAAAAAACTATAATGATCGTTTCAACAAAAAAAGAGATAAACATAAACATTTATCTCTTATTTTTTCTCAAAATAAAACTCTACACCATTTTCTTTATTCATTACACCATATTTATATCCATGTAAATCTAAAATAGATGCACATATCGCAAGCCCTAAGCCACTTCCATGTTGATCATGTGTTACAAATGTCTGCCATATTGTCCTTAAATCTTCTTCAGGAATATTCTCTCCTTCATTAAACACATAACATCCTTGATGAATAACAATACAAATTTTTCCTTTTTCATAAACATGTTTGATTGCATTTGATATAAAATTATGAATAACTGTTTTTAATAATTCATAATCTCCATCAATTTTTTCATTGAAAACTTCAATATTTACCCTAACATCTTTCTTCATCAACAATACTTCATATTCATCAATAACACTAGTTACCAAATCTTCTAAATCAACCTCTTTAACATTTAACTCTACTTTTCCTGCTTCTAATCTAGATAAATTTAACATAGACAAAATGAGTTGATTGACTTTTTCTATTTCTCTATTCATAACATAAATATATTTATCTCTTTCTTCTTCCGTTTCAACATCATTCAACAATTCACTATAACCATTAATAATTCCTAATGGTGTTTTCATTTCATGTGTAAATTGGTTTATAAAATCTTTTCTTAAAGACTCTAATTCTTTTACACGTTCTATTTCTAGATTTAACTGTACTATGGTATTTTTAAGTTGTTCACTCATTAAATTAATACTATGGGATAAATCACCTAGTTCATCCTTTGGTTTCTCTTTTAACTTTAAATCAAATTCATTATTCGCAATAAGTCTAGTCATTTTATCAATTTTCTTAATACGTTTTGTAATCATATACGAAATAAGCACACTCATTAATAAAGTTAAAATCAAAACAAATACATAAACTCTTTCTTTACTTAATATCACATTATCTAATAACATTCTTGATGTATATCTCGTTGGATACACATCAACATAATTGATTGCTGAGTCAGATACTCCATTAATAACATATAACTGACTGTCTATAAATTTATAATAAATAGATGTATTTGTGTCATAATGTCCATAATTTTTAGCTCTTTCAATAGCCAAATGCCTTGCATTTTCATTTTCCTTTTTATAATCAGTAAGTTGAGGATAACCATCACTTGAATAGCAAGTATAGGAAAAATCTTTTGAATAATATGTTTCTATAATATATTTATATACTTCTTCATTTGAAGATTCAAATGCTTTATTTTTCAATTTTGAATCAGGAATAATTATAGTTGGTGTTTTATTTTTACTATCCTTTGATGGAAAAGATATACCAATATATATTGGTTGTTGTCTATCTTGATAGTAAGATTCATAAATATACTGATTTAATTGTTCAATAACACCTTTATCAAATTCATTTATATTTAAAGAAAATTTATATTCAGGATTATAAACACAAAAATATGAGCTTGTAAAACGTGTATTTTCATATGTTTTTTCATGAATAATTTCAATATGATCATTATCTTTATTGAGAATAGCATGATAGCCATAGCTTCCTTCATAATATTTATCATAATCTTCAAGGAACTTTGGAGAAATTTCATTTTGGTACTTATTAAACAATAAATCATTTATATGATCTGAATTATTTTCTCTTAAATATTCATTCACAACTCTACTTACTTCAACATAATAATCTAAATAAATATGTATACTTTCAACACACAATAAACCACAAAAGATAATGAGAAATACTTTCTTAAATAAAGTAAATTTTAAATATTTTTTCATATCTATTCACCACTTTTAAAAACATATCCTTCTTTAAATACAGTTTGAATATAATAGTGATATTGACCTAACTTTTTTCTCAATTTCTTAATGTAAGTATCCACAGCCCTACCGTCTCCATAATAATCATATCCCCAAATAGCATTTAAAATTTGTTCACGTTTAAGCAATTGATTGTGATGAATTGTTAGATATTCTAATAACAAATACTCTTTATGTGTTAAATTTATATTCTTATTATCAATAAAAACTTCATGATTATCATAATCAATTTGAATATTTCCAAAATAATATATTTGTTTTTTTACTGTACTTTGTCGATTTAAAATAGCTAAACATTTTGCATATAAAATAGATGGTAAAAAAGGTTTAGATATATAATCATCAGCTCCCAATTCAAAAGCTTTGAGTTGGTTTTCTTCTTCACTTAATGCACTAATAAAAATAATAGGTATTTCATATTCTTTTCTTATTTGAAAACAAACTTCATACCCATCAATACCAGGCATCATAATATCCAATAATACAATATCTATATTTTCATCCATAAGTGATATTCCTATATGTCCATCCATAGCTTCAATAACTTCAATATTTCTCTTTTTAAAATATTGATGAATAATATGCCTTATATCTCTATCATCTTCAATAATCAACATTCTATACATTTCTCTCACCTCAATTTAAGTGTACTAATCACTTTTGTAAAATTTGTGTAAATCTATATATCAAATTGAATAAATTTTTATTTTGTGGTGGTACATATTCTTATTTTATCATAATACTGTTCAATTATAAGTAAAACAAAAGAGTATTGATAAAACAATACTCTTCATCATTATTATTCACCAATAATATTCATCATTGCTTTTTGGAATACTTCTGTTTTATCAGCAGCATCTTGAGCATCTAATCCCTTAATAGAGAAGTAGAATTTACATTTTGGTTCAGTACCACTTGGTCTAGCTGCAATCCAAGAACCATCTTCTAAGTAGTATTTTAATACATTAGATTTTGGTAAATCAATTGTTGTTTCTACACCATTTTCATAACGCACACTTGCTCCATAATCTTCAACTGCTATCACTTTAACACCACCAATTTCAGTTGGAGCATCTTTACGTAAGTTATCCATAATTTCTTTAATTCTTGCAGCTCCAGCAGCCCCTGCTTTAGACAAAGCGATTTGAGTTTCTTTAAATGTACCATGTTTAGCATATAATTCATTTAAAACATCAATCAAATCTTTACCTTGTTTTTTATAATAATTTCCTGCTTCAGCAGCAGTTAATACAGCTTGAACAGCATCTTTATCTCTTACGAAATC
>CAJUJC010000082.1 GCA_910586805.1 uncultured Erysipelotrichales bacterium
CATTGGAGGTTTTTTTCACAACGCTAAAGCTAAATTCTTACCACGCGCATAGCACGTGGTATTTACTTCGTTATAAAAAAAGAAGTTCCAAACGAAACTTCCCTATTTTTACTAATCTTTATATGAAATTGTGATAAATCTATTTTTACCTTCACCTTTACTTTCAGTTTTTAAGTGAGGGTTCAAATCAGCAATAACTTGATGAATAACTTTTCTTTCATCTGCTGGTAAAGGATCAAGTTTAGCATCAACTTTGCTTTTTAAAACTTGTTTACCGATTCTTTTAGCCATAGCTGTGACTTTTTTATAACGATTTTCTTTATATCCATTAATATCAAGACTAATTTCTACTCTCTTTTTAAATTCATTATTCACAGCATTTCTTGTAATAAAATTCAATGCTCTTAAAATAACACCATTTTTACCAATTAAAATAGAATTATGACTTGTATTAATATTACAATAAATACGATTATCTTGAATATAAGAAACTGTTTCCACATCAAATTCCATATTTGAAAGTGTCTTTCTAATAAAATTTTCAATATATTCTTGAATCATACTTTCTGTATAACATTCAATAACAACTTTTTTAGAAAATAAAGTTTTCTTTTCATCAATTATTTCATAAGTTAATTGATCTAAAGTTACTCCTAAATCCTGACAAGCAAGTTGAAGAACATCATCCAATGTTTTTGCTTCATAAGTTTTCATTGTTTCATCCTTCCTTATTTGTTATTTTTCTTTTCAATGTGATAAATTTGAATATATATAGTTCTAGCAATAGTAATTAAACTTGTTGTAATCCAATATAATGACATTGCAGTTGGCATTGATAATGCAAACCAAACAATCATAATAGTCATTACAATATTCATAGTCTTCATTGATTTTTGTTGTTTAGACATTCTGTAACGTGGGTTTCTTTTTAACATAATTGTATTGATTTCAATAGCAAAATATTGTGTTAAACCAACAATTCCAACAATAACAACATATGGCCATGATCCTTCTAACACTTGAGACATAGGTGTTAATCCTAATTCCATCCCAAATAATTGAGAAGAATATAAAATTTCAATTCTTTGCACTGCTTGCCACATTGCTAACATAATAGGCAAAGTTAAAAATGTAGCAAATGATCCTAGCATACTAACATCATGCTTTTTATATAAAGCTTGAATTTCAGCTGATTGTCTCATTTGAGATGTTTGATCTTTTCTACCTGCATATTTTCTTTGAATTTTTTCCATTTCAGGTTGAATCAATTGCATCTTTTGTGATGATACAGTTGACTTAATCATAACTGGTAATATTAAAATATTAACAAAAATAGTAATTCCAACAACTCCCCATGCGACATTACCTAAAGCATTTGCTATAAATAAAATACCTTTAGCTAATGGGATTGTTAAAATAAAATCAAAAAATCCTGCTTCTAATGACCATGGTGTTGATTCATTAATAGCACGTTCTGCAATTAATTTCCCTGTTTCGTCAATATTTCTAGCACACCCAGTAATGACAAATACAAATGCAATTAACGCAAATACTTTCAAAAATTTCTTTGTACGTTGATCTAAATACATTTTTTAATCCATCCTTTTATTTATTTTATTATAGATATAAGACAAATCCTTTTTATTATCTTTAAAATTATCTAATAAATAAGGATGTCTCACTATAATAATAAAATCTACTTTTTGTTTTTTATCAAAAACTTCTTGAACCATCATTCTTACTTGTCTTTTTATTTTGTTTCTAATAACAGCATTACCTAATTTTTTACTTACCGATATACCTATTTTTAAATGCTCATTATTCTTTCTATAATAAACAACAAATTTTCTATTTGCAAAACTTTGTTTACATTTAATTATAGATTGAAACTCTTCATTTTTTCTTATTCGATACTCTTTTTTCATATTTGTTTAGAAAAAAAACCACATAATAGTGGAATTTTTTAAGCTGATAAAACTTTTCTTCCTCTTTTACGACGACGAGCAAGTACTTTTCTTCCACCTACTGTTGCCATTCTGGCTCTAAAACCATGAGTTTTTGATCTTTTTCTTTTATTTGGTTGATATGTTCTCTTCATACTTCATTTACACCTCCAAAAAAATATTTTTTTATACACAATAACATATGCTCCATTATTATATGGGTTTTGTACATATAAGTCAACGAAAATATATAAAAATATATGTAAAATACTCTATTTTTTCATTCTAAAATAAATATAAATTCATATAATATTAAAGAAGAAAACATTTGTTCACAAGTTATGCACAATGTGAACAAAGTTATGCACAATTGTGCATAACTTTCTAAAATTCCCTTATATCCTCACTTTTTTATGTGAATAACTCTTGAATAACTTGTGAATTGACTTCTTACATAAAAATTACTCACATTTATGCACAGTGCGTAAATACTTATGCACAATTCACTATTTTTTAAATATGTGTATAATTAAAAAAACACCGATATATCAATATAAATTGATGTGCGTAACTATGTGTATAAGTTGTGAATAACTTTTTTTTACTTCATTTTATTCACAGTTTCATCTATAATAGTGTTGAAAGAAGGTGAATATATGAATACATTGTCAGTTGAGTGGGAAAAAACATTAAATATATTTAAAACTCAGTGTGATGATAAAGTTGTTTTTGATTCATATTTTTCTTCTTTAAAGGTTAGAGATTTAGTTGACGGAGATTTAATTGTAACAGTTGATACCCAATGGAGTTTAGATGTTGTACAGCCACATTTAGAAAAACTTGAAGAAATTTATAATACACTCACAAGTGGACGTTATCATATTCAGTTAGTCATAGAAGAAGATTATAATCAATCATTATTACAAAAAGAAAAATTACTGAATTTTGAAGATAATTTAAATAGTGATTTAACGTTTGAGAATTTTGTTGTAGGAAATAGTAATAGAATTGCTCAAAATGCATCATTAGCAGTTGCAATGAAACCTGGTATTTCTTATAGTCCTTTATTTATACATAGTAATTCAGGGCTTGGAAAAACACATTTATTAAATGCTATAGGTAATTATGCAAAATCTAAAAATCCATTAATACGTATTTTATTCACGACAAGTGAAAATTTTGTAAATGAATATATTCAATCATTATCTAACAATACAATTGATGAATTTAATTACAAATATCGTCACATTGATATTTTATTAATAGATGACATTCAATTTATGGCATCAAAAGAATCATCAAGTGAAATTTTCTTTAATATATTCAATACATTAATTAGTAATAAAAAACAAATTGTTATTACAAGTGATAAACATCCTAAAGATCTAAGAGGGATGGAAAGCCGTCTTGTGAGTCGTTTCTCATCAGGTTTAACTGTTAGTATTGATACCCCTGAATTTGAAACATCTAAAGCCATTTTAAGAAAAAAAATAGAAATAGAAAACGTAGATTATCCTATAACTGAAGAAGTTTTTGATTTTATAGCAAGTCATTTTAATCAAGATGTTAGAGAATTAGAAGGAAGTTTAAAAAGACTATTGTTTTATAAACTCATTTGTGGAAAGAAAATTGATTGTATAGATCTTGATTTTGCATTAGAAGCATTTAGTGATACATATACGCAACCTATACAAAAAAAAGAATTAACTGTTTCTAATATAAAAAAATGTGTTGCTGATTATTATAATTTAACAGTGAGTCAAATTAATTCAAAAGCAAGAACATCTAATATTATTGTTGCAAGACATATCGCTATGTATCTCACAAGAGAACTTATTAAAGATTTATCGTTCATTCAAATAGGAAATGAATTTGGAGGACGTGATCATTCTACAGTTATGAAAGCTTGTGATAAAGTTCAAAAGAAAATTGATAAAGATTTCAATTATCAAAAAGCTATTCAAGAAATTAAAGATAAACTTGTATAAAAGTTATGCACAATAACTCACAAGTTATTCACACAAAAAATTATAAAAAACATTGATAAAATCAATACAAAATAAAGTTATTCACATTATTCACAATATTATTATTAATATATTATATAAATAATATAAATATAAAGGAGAAAATTATGAATTTTAAAATTAAAAGAACTGTATTATTAAATGCACTTTCTAAAGTTTCAAGAGCTGTTTCTTTAAAAAGTCCATTACCTGTTTTAACAGGAATTAAATTTGAATTAAAAGACAATGAATTAATTTTAACTGGAAGTGATAGTGATATTACTATTCAAACATCTATTAAAGAAAATATTGAAATTATTAAAACAGGAGCTGTTGTTTTATCTTCTAAATATATTTTAGAAATTATTAAAAAAATTGATTCTGATGAAGTTCATATATATATTGTTGATGGTACACTTACAAGAATTGAAGGCAAAGGATCTAAATTTGATTTAAATGGAACTTCACATATTGATTATCCAAGAATTGATTTAAATAAATCAGGTGTACATTTTGAAATGAAATCAATAGATTTAAAACAAGCTATTGAACAAACATCTTTTGCAACAAGTGAAAAGGAAACAAGACCTGTTTTAACTGGAGTTAATTTTAAAGTTAAAAATCATATTTTAGAATGTACTGCAACTGATAGTTATAGATTAGCAAAAAGGATTTTAAATATTGATAGTGATATTTCTTTTAATATTATTATTCCTAAAAAAAGTTTAATTGAAATTAGTCGTATTATTGAAAAAGATGAAATGATTGAATTATATGTTTCAGATAGAAAAGTTTTGTTTGTATTTGATTCAATATTAATTCAAACAAGACTTATTGATGGTACATATCCAGATACTGGTCGATTAATTCCTGATGAATTTAATTATACTATGTCAGTAGATAGTCAAAGTTTATTAAATTCAGTAGACAGAGCTTCATTACTTTCAAATGAACAATCAAATATTATTAAATTAACTATGGATGAAGATCAAGTAATTATTTCTTCTTATTCTCAAGAAATTGGTTCTGTGGAAGAAAATTTATCAAAAGCATTTTATAAAGGGCAACCTTTAAGTATTTCATTTAGTGCTAAATATTTAAATGATGCTATTAAGAGTATTAATTCTCAAAAAGTAAAAGTATTATTTACAGGCGAAATGAGACCATTTATTATTAAAGATTTAGATAAAGATGATATTATTCAATTAGTATTACCTGTAAGAACATATTAAAGCCAGTTTTATAACTGGTTTTTTTCTTAGTAAAGAAAAAGCAATGTGTTTCCACATTACTTTGTAAATGCTGTACCAAAATGTAAAGCAATATATGCGATTTCATGTTCGTTGAAAGATTTATTATAATGTTTTTCAACAATTTTACTAAAGATTTGTGCACATTGAAATTCTTTTTGATATTGAGCTTTTACATAATCTTTTAAAGGATTATCAACCAATTGATTATCATTTTGTAGACGTTCTAGTGCTGGAAAGAAGTGCAAAGTGATCCCATCATAGAATTCTGTATTTTTCTTTAAATCAATATCCATATCTTTTTTTATTTCAATAAATGTTTCATTGATAATATCTTCAATAACATCATCAAATAAATCAAATTGACAATTGAAATCAATATCTAATAATTGGATATTTGCTAAATACATTGTTACATAACATACTTCAATTTCATGTAAAGAAATATTAAATTCTTTTTCAAGATTATGAATGATTTGAATTGCAATCTTATAATACTCATGTTCTTTCAAAAAATTCATTTGACTTTCACTTGTGCAAATATAAGATCCATTTAATTCTCTAGAAACTGATAAAGATAAATGAATAATCAAGTTTTCAAACATTGTTTGAGAAATTTCAATCTCGTTTTTTTCAATAACTGTTTTTACAACTTTAGAAATAATTTGTCCTTGCTTTTCATAATTTTTATTTAATTCTATATCCATAATAATTACCTCGCGCCCCCTATCATATATTATTTAAATACAAAAGTCTATACAAAAAACTAATTTTTAAAATATGAAACATGTATCAATTCTATTTTATATTTTTATATTTTTCTTTGTAAAAATATGTAAGGCTGATAAATCCTCTTTCCATACTATATTCAAAAAAAAATAAATACATACATATTTCATATTTAATTATAAAAATTATAAAGAAAATATATAAATAATGTTATAATAATAAATAGAAAAAATCATAAAGATATTTCTATTTTGTTAAAAATAATAATATAATTAACTTAAATAAGAAATAAAAATATTTATTGCTTTCAAATAGTTGTTATGTTACTATATTGGCAAATAGAGGTGCAAGAGTTAAGAATTCTTTATTTAAAGATGCAACTGTTAAAGAAGGAGGAGCGATTGCCGAAGATATAGTTATTTGCATGTAACTATAATCTGGGGATATAGAGAATATCTATATCACTGTCACTTTATGATATTAAAGTGGTGTGCTATTGCGTTGATAATAATTATTAATTGCAATGGTAACATTGCAATTTTTTAATGGAGATGAGAAAAATCATGGAAAATATTGTTAGTAAAGTTGAATGTAATAATCAAATTATTCAAGTGAAATTATTAAATGTTGAAAAAAATCCTTTGTTTGTTGGAAATATTTTTAAAGAAATTTCTAAAAATGATGTTAATATAGATATGATTTCTCAAGTTATGCTTGAAGATGAAATGAGAATAGATTTTACATGTGATATAAAAGATCAACATTTATTAAATAAAGCATTAGAAGATATTAAAGAAAAACATCCTAGAATAATGATTTATCAAAATAGAAAAGTAGCAAAAATTATGGTTGAAGGAAAAGGTATGAAAAATGCTGTTGGGGTTGCTTCTAATTTATTTGATATATTTGGAAGAAATCAAGTTCCTATTTATCAAGTTACAACTTCAGATATTTCAATTTCTTATGTTATAGATAAAGAATATATGGATTTAATTGTATTAGAAATAAAAAAAGATTATGAATTATAGGAGGAAAAGGAAATGAAACCAATTTTTGAAGGAAGTGCAGTTGCACTTGTATTACCAATGCATGATGATGGAAATATTGATTATGAAGGATTTAGAAGACAAGTTCAAAGAATGATTGATGGTGGTGTTCAAGCCTTACTTGTCAATGGAACAACTGGAGAGACTGCAACAATTACAATTGAAGAAGAATTTGAATTAACAAAAATTGTTATGGAAATGGCAAAAGGAACTGGTATTAAGGTTATTGCTGGTGCAGGTTCTAATGATACTCAAACTGCATTAAAGAAAGCAAAATTTGCGAAAGAAGTTGGTGCAGATGCTATTTTAGTTGTTACACCATATTATAATAAAACAAGTCAACGAGGTTTAATTGAACATTATACATATATTGCTGATCAAGTAGATATTCCTATGATTTTATATAATGTACCTGGAAGAACAGGGATGAATATTACTGTTGATACTGTTGTAGAACTTGCTAAACATAAGAATATTGTTGCAATGAAAGATGCAACTGATAATATTGCTTATGCAATGGATGTTTTATCAAAGACAAAAGATATGGATTTTGATATGTATAGTGGATGTGATGATAATATTCTTCCTTTTATTGCTGCTGGTGGAAAAGGTGTTATTTCTGTTCTTTCAAATGTTTATCCAAGAGAAACAGAAATGTTTACACAACTTGTTTTAAAAGGTGATATGAAGAAAGCTCAAGAAATGGCATATGATTTGAATGATGTAAGTAAATATTTATTTATTGATGTGAATCCAATTATGCCTAAAGCAGCATTAAAAAAATTAGGAGTTTGTGATGAAATGGTAAGAAGACCATTGATTCCAACAACAGATTCTAATAAAAAATTATTATTTGATGCAATGGAAAAATTTGAAATGAAGGGTTATTAATATGAATATATTGGTTTATGGATTTGGTTTAATGGGTAAAAAAGTTACTCATGCCTTGAGAAATCATGAAAATATGAATTTGGTTGGTGTTGTTTCACCAATGTTTGATGAAAAGATTGAAGAAAATATGTATTCTTCTTTAAATGAAGTAAATATTAAAATTGATGCTATTATTGATTTTTCTCATCCTAATAATTTAGATGATATATTAAAGTTTGGTATAAAAAATCATTGTGCTTTAGTTATAGCAACGACAGGTTATAATCAACAACAATTATTAAGAATAGAAGAAGCTTCTTCTCAAATTCCTATTTTTCAATCTTATAATACATCTTTTGGAATTTCTATGTTGACAAAGATTGTTAAAGAGGTTGCTAAAGAATTTTATAAAAATGGATATGATATTGAAATTATGGAAAAACATCATAATCAAAAAATTGATGCACCATCTGGAACAGCAAAATTGTTATATGATGTTATTCAAGAAGATATAGATGAAGTGAAACCAGTTTATGATAGAAGTGAAGTTCATCAAAAAAGAGAAAAACAAGAAATTGGAATTCAATCTGTAAGAGCAGGAACTATATTTGGAGAACATACTGTTTTATTTGCAGGACATGATGAAGTTATAGAAGTCAGTCATACTGCATTATCTAAAGAAGTTTTTGTTCAGGGGGCATTATCAGCTTGTGAAGCAATTGTTGATAAAGAAAATGGTTTATATACATTAAAAAATTTATATTAAAGGGGTAAAAAAATGGTTTTACAAACAGAGTTTGCAGTTATTAAAGATAATACATTGTTTATTGATGATGTTAATGCAATAGAATTAGCAAAAAAATATGGAACTCCACTTCACATTATGAGTGAAGGACATATTAGAAAACAATTGAATACATTAAAAGAAAGATTTATGGATACATATGAAAATACTTTGCCATTATTTGCATCAAAATCATTTAGCTGTTTAGCAATATATAAATTAGCAAATGAGTATGGTGTAGGTATTGATTGCGTAAGTGCAGGTGAGATTTATATTGCATTACAAGCTGGTTTTGATCCAGATAAAATATATTTCCATGGAAATAATAAACTTCCATCAGAAATTGAATTTGCACTACAAAATAAAGTTTATCATTTTGTTGTTGATAATTTTTATGAAATTGAATTAATAGAAGAAATTGCTGCAAAATTAGATGTCAAAGTTTATGCAACAATAAGAGTGACACCTGGTGTTTATGCAGGAGGACATGACTATATTCGTGTTGGTGCAAAAGATACAAAGTTTGGATTTAGTAGTCATGATAATACTTATTTAAAAGCTATTGGATTGGTATTAAAATCAAAATATATTGAATTTGAAGGTATTCATTGTCATGTAGGTAGTCAAATTGAAGAAATTCAAGCATATGTATTAGCAATGCAAAAATTTGTTGAGATTGCTTATCAAATTTATGATGAATATGGTGTTGTTATTAAAAAGTTAAATGCTGGTGGGGGATTTGGTATTCAATATACAGAAGTTGATCAACCATTAGATTTTGATTTGGTTGTAAAAACAATTGTTAATATTATTAATACTGGATTTGAAGCAAAAGGTTGGGAAAGACCAACAATTATGATTGAGCCTGGACGTTTTGTTGTAGGTAATGCTGGTATTACTTTATATACAGTAGGATCTATTAAAGATATTCCTAGAATTAGAAAATATATTAGTGTTGATGGTGGAATGAATGAAAATATACGTCCTGCTTTATATCAATCTCATTATGATGCTATTGTTGCTAATAAAGCTGAAGAAGAAAAAGATACAGTAGTCACAATTGCAGGAAAAAACTGTGAGTCAGGTGATATCTTGATAAAAGATATTAAGATGGCTAATCCAGTTTCAGGAGATATTATTGCGATGTTTTCTACTGGAGCATATCATTATTCTATGTCATCTAATTATAATCAAATTGTGAAACCAACAGTTGTAATGACTTATCAAGGAAAATCTAAAAAAATTATTAGAGGACAAACTTTTGAAGATTTAATAGCTTATGATGTTGAAGAAGACTATTAAGTCTTTTTTCATTTTGTAGAGGAAAAATTTTTAAAAATCATAACCACGCCTAAAAGACGTGGTATGCTCTCGCCCTATAAGGGCATTCTG
>CAJUJC010000083.1 GCA_910586805.1 uncultured Erysipelotrichales bacterium
TGATTTTTCTTTTTATTTAAAACAACAATATAAAAAAAGAAGCAAAACGTTTAACTTCTTAAAAGTTATTTCGTTATAGCTTCTTTTAAATATCTTTGATTGTGAAGATAACTTGGATGTGTTGGCTTGATTTTTCCTGCAAGTTCATTATATTCAAATGCTTTTGTATAGTTACCTATTTTATCAAAACATACACATAATTGAATATATGGTATAAAATCATAACAATCTTTTCTTACAAAACCACCTTTTTTTATATCTTGTTTATTTTTTAATGCAAGTTCATACCAGTAAATAGCTTTTTGATAATCTTTATTTATAAGATAATGATAAGCTATTTCACATATAATTTCTGATCTAGGAATATCATAAACGAAACTTTGAAATAAATATTTTAAACCTTGTTCATATTGATCTATGCACCTTAAACATAAACAAATATTTAAACAGGCTTCTATTTGATTCTCTATCCATGCATCATCTCTTTTTAAAAACTCTTTAAAAATAGAAATAGCTTTTTGGTAAAATCCATGTTCATATAATTCTCTCCCATAATAAAACATTCCTCTTGCATCTAAGTCATTTCCATTATTAATATACTTTTCATAAATATCTAAATTCCTAGTTGATATTTTTTTTGCTTCTTTTTGATGTTTTATTGTCACATCACTATATACGATTATTCCTGTAGGAACAATAACTTCATGAACAGGATTGACCCATAGATAATTGTTTTCTCTTTTTAACAATCTTTCTCTATAAAATATCATATCTCCAACTTGATATTTCATCATGACAATATCAATATCTTTATTTAAATCTTTTTTTAATTCTTTTAATTTTTTTTGATATTTTTTATCTAAAATATCATCAGCATCTAACCATAGTATATAATCACATTTTGCTTTTGAAAAAGAATAATTACGCGCTTTAGAAAAATCATCTACCCATTTAAAATCATAAATATTTTTTGTATATTCACTAACGATTTGTTTTGTATGATCTGATGAACCAGTATCAACAATAATAATTTCATCTACAAGATCTTTTACACAATTCAAACATCGCCCTATGACATCTTCTTCATTTTTCACAATCATACATAAACTTATTGTTATCATTTCAATATCCTTTCAAAAAAGGTATGAACGATGTCATACCTTTATGCTTAATCAATTGTAAGTGAAACATCATCTATATCAATAGATTGTCCACCTGTTGAAATCACTTCAAAGCGAATTTTTACATTTGTTGCATTAGCAGGAGCTTGACCACTTATCCTTCTAAAGTAACCAAATTCTCTATTAGCATTTGGAATATCTTGTTGTCTAACTGTTATTTCAGCACCTAATTCATTTAAATTTTGATTGTTAGTAAATCTTAAAGTTGCAATTAATCCAACCTGACTTCCTTCTCCTCTTGCAAAGAAAGAGAAATCATAATAACATCCACCAGTAATAGGAATATTTTGTTCAAGTATTCCTCCATCAGATAAATTCACTGCCGATAATCCAGTATGCACTCTTCCCTGTGCTGTAACTCGATTAATTAAAGCTGGTGTTGTAGTTGTCCATCCATTAGGAATATCATCAGTAAATGTTTCCATAGTTCCATTAACAACAAGTTCTCCTCTTGATTGGCATGGACAACATCCAGCTGGCCCTGTTGGACCAGTAGCTCCTGTAACACCTTGAATACCTTGTGCTCCTGTTGCTCCAGTGGCTCCTGTAACACCTTGAATACCCTGTGCACCTGTTGCACCTGTTGGTCCTATTTGTCCTTGAACTCCCTGAGGTCCCTGTGCTCCTGTTGCTCCAGTGGCTCCTGGTAACCCAATTTCACCTTGCGGTCCTTGTGGTCCAACTGGTCCTTGTATTCCTGTTGCACCTTGAACACCTTGTGGACCTCTTTCACCTTGTGGTCCAGTAGGTCCTATAGGTCCTGCTGGTCCTGTTGGACCAGTTATACCTCTACAACGACAACAGCGACAACAATGTCTACATTCACATGAACAGCACATATCATCCTCATCTCTTTCCCAAAATGGGAACATACAATTTTTTTGATTCATTTTTTCACCTCCCAATATTACTATATGTTAGAAGATTAAACTAGCATATTGCTTTGCCTATATCAAAGATAAAAAGGGCATTAAGCCCTCATCATCTTCTTAAAAACGATTTATATTTTTTTATTTGAACAATACCATATTCTAACAATGTTATCATATATATTGTATAGGAGGAATAACTATGGATGAACTGACTTGCCTTAAACGTTTTAGAATTCATGAAGATTATTATTATGCAGGAGTCAAAATTGTATCATGTACTATTTTCTATCCTCAATTCACAGGACATAATCCTGCTTTAGACTCACTCAATAAAAAATATTATTTACAGGCAGTTAAAAAGAAAGATTATTGCCATCATGTACTATACCCTAATGCAATCCAAGCTTTTCTACAAAATTCAAAAGCATTCCCTTATGAATTTATAACTACGATTACTATAACATTACAAACAAATGAAATCATTAGTTTTTATCAACAAGAATATGTATATACAGGTGGTGCAAATGGTCAAACAACTAGAATTTCTCAGACAGTTAATACATTAACAGGACAAATCAAACAATTATGTGATTTTTTTCAAAACCAAAAGAACTGTATACCTTGTATCAAAAGGAACATTATAAAACAAATAAATACAAGCGAAGATCCAACAATTTATTTTCATAATTATCCTGATTTGATTGAAAAATCATTTCAATCTCAAAACTTTTATTTAACAAGTGAAGGTGTTGTTATCTTTTTTTCCTTATATGATATTGCACCACATTCTACTGGAATTCCAACTTTTCTTATACCTTACTCACTATGTTAATACACTTATGGTATGTTCTATAAGTGTACATAAAAACTATCATCACAAAATATAAATTTTTCAAATAAAAAAATAAGATTTTATAAAAAATTATTAATAAAAAGTAGACACATCTTTTGCATCTACTTCTCTTTTAAAACTTCAATTTTCTCTTATCTTATTCAACAATAACAACTGAACCTTGATATTTTTCATCAATAAAGTTTTTAATTTCATCCGATTTTAAAACTTCAATTAAAGCTTTAATTTTTTCATCATTTTCTTTACCTTTTTGACAAGCTACAATATTGACATATGGATTTGTATCATCAATTTCTTCAATTAAAATAGCATCTTCTAAAGGATTTAATTTTGCTTGTAAAGCGTAGTTCCCATTAATTGCAACCATATCTCCTTCTTTATTTTCATAGGCTTTTGCTAAGAATTCAGGATTCACTTGTTCAAATTTTAATTCTAATGGATTTTCAGTAATATCTTTTTCAGTTGCATTAATAACATCTACATTTTCATCTAAAGCAATGATTCCAGCATCAGCTAAAATCCCTAAAATTCTTCCATGATCTGATGTAGAGTTAGAAATAATAACAGTTGCTCCCTTTGGTAAGTTTTCAATGCTTTCTAACGTTTGTGAATAAAAACCAAATGGTTCTAAATGAAGTCCAGCAGCTTCTACAATGTTATAATTAAATTCATCTAATTGATTTAAAAAATATGGACGATGTTGGAAATAGTTAGCATCTACATCTCCAGCATCTAATGCTTTATTAAAGATAGGATAACTATCAAGCACTTCAATCTCTAAATCAATTCCATGTTTTTCTTTTAATATTGGTTTTGCTGCTTCTAAAATTTCAGCATGTGGTGAAGCAGTTGCTGATACTTTTAATTGAGTGTCATCTTTTTGACTTCCACATCCAATTAATCCAACTGATAATAATAATGCAAATATGATTTTTGTTAATTTTTTCATAATTCTTTTCCTCCCTTTTAACGTTTATCGATTCTCTTTACTATATAATCTCCAATTCCTTGAATAAGGAACACAATCATTAATACAAATACTGTTGCCATATACATAACAGCCATGTTATTTCTCATAAACCCATACATATATGCTAAATATCCAAGTCCACCAGCGCCAATACATCCAGCCATTGCTGTATATCCAACTAAGGAAATTCCCATAACTGTAATACTTGAGACTAAAGCTGGTTTTGCTTCAGGAATTAAAATTTTTGTAATAATTTGTATTTGACTTGCTCCCATTGCTTTACTTGCTTCTATTGTGCCTTTGTCTACTTCACTTAGTCCAATCATACACATTCGAGCATAGAAAGGTGCACTTGATATAATCAAGGCTGGTAACGCTGCCTTTGCCCCTAACATAGAACCAACAATCATAATCGTTATTGGTAATAATAAGAAGATGAGAATAATAAATGGAACTGCTCTAAAAATATTGATTAGAAAATCTAATATTCTATTAATGATCTTATTAGGATATAAACCATCATCCTTTGTGATGTAAAGAATAATTCCCAATCCAAACCCAATAATGACAGCTGCAGTTAATGAGGTGAATGTCATAAATAAAGTTTCTTGAATGGATTCAATCATCATTTCCCAATCAATTTGATTAAAAATATCAGCCATTATATCACCTCCACAATCACTTGATAATCTTTAAATTTTTGAATCACATCGTCATAATCTTTCTGTGTTCCATTCAATATATTGACAATTAAGACCCCAAAAGAACTATCAATTGTATTTGTTAGATTTCCTGAAACAATACTAATATCTACATTTGATGTTTTCATAACACGAGATACAATGGGATCTCTTGAAATATCTTCATCAAAAGTTAATCTTAATAACATTCCATCAGGATAGATTGTTTTTAACATATCGTTTGTTTCTTCATTATCAATTTGACTTGATAAATCCCTGACAAAACGTTTTGTAATTTCATGATGAGGATGTTCAAAAATATCTTTTACACTACCTTCTTCAACAACTTGTCCTTCACTCATGACTGCAATTCTATGACAAATTTTTTGTACAACTTCCATCTGGTGTGTAATCATAACAATCGTTATTCCCAGTTGTTTATTAATTTTCTTTAACAAGTCCAAGATTTGTTCAGTTGTATCAGGGTCTAATGCACTTGTTGCTTCATCACATAATAAGATACTAGGATCATTAGCCAAAGCTCTTGCTATCCCTACACGTTGTTTTTGCCCACCCGATAACTCACTTGGATAAGCATTTTCTCTTCCTTGTAAACCAACAAGTTCAATTAATTCTTTGGCTTTTTGTTTTCTTACTTCTTTATCAACACCAGCAATTTCTAGTGGTAATTCAATATTTTTCTGTACTGTCCTAGACCATAATAAATTAAAATGTTGAAAAATCATACCAATTTTCATACGTTTTAATCTCAAATTACTAGAAGACAATTGTGTAATATCTTCACCATCAATAATAATTTGTCCACTTGTTTGTATTTCTAATTGATTGATAATACGTACAAGTGTAGATTTACCTGCACCACTATAACCAATAACACCAAAGATTTCTCCATCTTGAACAACTAAATTCACATCTTGACATGCATGAATATCGCCTTTAGGCGTATGAAATGTCTTTGTTATGTTTTTAAGCTCTATCATGATTTCCCTCCTTCTTTTATTATATAAAAAACTCGCCCTAATCAAAGGACGAGTTATACCCGTGTTACCACCTTTATTCATTGTTATCTCACAATAACAACCTCTTCAAGTACCATCATACTCTAGTATTTTAACGGATACACCCGCTATTAGCTCAATATTCACTAATAGAACTCCAAGACCATCTTCATTTATAACGACTTATCCTTTTTCACCAACCAAGAACTCTCTACGCAGTTATTATAAATTACTCTTCTCTTCATAGTTGTTAGAATAATATTACATTGTTAAGAAGAGATTGTCAATATTTTTCAATATTTTTAAACAAAAGAATGATCAATTTGTATAACACAAAAATAACTTGGATTTAATTCATTGACTTTTTGATAAATGATTTTCTTTAATTCTTTATGTGGAATACGATCGTCAGCAGGAAGTAAAACATCAAAAATCAAATTTGTATGTGTAGGTCCACTAACAATTCTAAAATCATGAATACTATATTTTTCATCAATCTCTACAACAATATTTTTCACTTTTACTCTTAATTCATTTGTCAAATCATCATTAGTATCAATAGGATCCATATGAATTGTTGTTAGAATATTAAACTTTTCTAGCATTTGTCTTTCAATTAAATCTATTTCATCATGTATTTCCATAATATCATCATTACTATTAACCTCAGCATGCAATGTCATATATTGTCTACCTGGTCCATAATCATGCATCATAAAATCATGAATACCAATCACTTTATCAAAAGACATGACAAAATCATGAATATCTTTAACTAATTGTTTATCAGGAGCTTGTCCTAACAATGGATCAACTGTATCTTTAAAAATATCAATTCCTGATTTAAGAACTAAAATAGAAACAATAGCACCAATAACCCCATCTACTGGTAAATCAGTAACTAAACTTAAACATAGTGAAATCAATGTTGCTAGTGTTGACATAACATCATTTAAACTATCCTGAGCTGCTGCCTTTAATGATGTTGAATCAATAAGTTCTCCTGCTTGTTTATTAAAAGAAGCCATCCAAAATTTGATAAGTATTGATACAATTAAAACAATTACTGCACCTATTTGAAAATTCAATGCCTCTGGATTTATAATCTTCATTACTGATTCTTTAATTGAAGAAAAAGCAACTAATAAAATCAAAAATGCAATCACTAATCCAGTTATATATTCATATCTTCCATGTCCATAGGGATGATCTGCATCAGGATGTTTTCCAGCCATTTTAAAACCAAATAATGTTGCAAGATTACTTCCCATATCTGATAAATTATTAAAACCATCTGCCTGTATTGCAACTGAATTTGTCATAAAGCCAAACAACAATTTAAACAAAACCATAAAACCATTACATATAATAGATAAAACACTACAAAGAGTTCCATATCTTTCTCTCACTTTTATATGTGTTGTATCCTGATAATTCTTTATATTTTTTCTCACTATCCACTGAAACATAGTCTTCCTCCAAAAAAAGATAGATTTCTCTATCTTAAAATATGCTATCAATTTTCTTTAAATAAATATTTTTACCTTGTCTTTCAATCAAACCACAATCTTCCATTTCATTGATATAACCATCAACTTTCACCTGATCAACAACTTTGTTTGCTAAATCCTTTAAAACCACAGCAACTTGTGGATGATCATCTCTTAAATAAGCTTTTCCTTCATAATCATACAAAGGTGTTTTTATAAGAACATTCAAACAAGCAACATATGCCCATTTGACTTCTAATCTTATTAATTTATATTGCATAGTATCAAATAAAGCATCAGGCATACAATATTTTCCATCATGTTGCTTTAATCTCCCTATATCTTCTTTTACATATGTTATCATAAATTTTCCTCCGTTTGCACTTTTTTCATTATACCATAATCATTTATAAATCTCTATTTCTTTTTGTAAATGTTGAAACATCTTTAAAACCTATTTCTTTATAATGTTTCACTACATCTTCCACATATTCACCAATTCTATCACTTGTATGAGAATCTGTCCCTACTGTTATGATTCTTCCACCCATTTCAAAATATCTTTGAACTTGCCTGAAATTAGGAAAACCACAATCTTTCCTATCTCTATATCCTGATGTATTGACCTCTATACCTTTTCCTTTTTTTATAAGTGTTTGAAATATCTCATCAATAATATCCTGATACAATTGATGATCTACACTTTTATCATGATATGGCCCATATCTACAAATGTAATCTAAATGTCCTAAACACTGAAAGCAGTCGAAAGCTTTAACACATTCTAAAGTCTTTAAGAAAAATTCTCTATGAGCTTCTTCCTTTGTTTTATTTTTAAAAAATAAGGCTGGATCATAAAATTCAGTTTGATGAATGACGTGTATAGAACCAATAACATAATCAAAAGGATATGCCTCTACAAATTGATTGATTTCATCTATAAATTCTACATCCAAACCTATTTCTACACCTATTTTTATAGTTATTTGATCTTTAAATTCTTCTTGTAATAATCTTAATTCTTTAAAATATGTATCTACATCTAAATCAAAAGGACATTCAGGATATTCAAAATCTTTATGATCGGTAAAACAAATTTCATCTAATCCCATTTCAATGGCTCTTAAAATATGTTCTCTTGGCTGAGCTTCACTGTCAGTAGAAAAATGTGTATGTATATGATAATCTATTTTTCGCATTTTTTGTCACCTCTATTTTCAATTATTCTATCATTTTTATATATGAAAATAAAGGAATATTCATAAGTACTATTAACAATCTTTATATTGTATTAACTTTTGGTTCTAATGATACAAATCGAAAGTTTTATCATATTTTTTGATTTTTATGAATACTGTTTGTATAATAAAAGACATAATATGATGAGGAGGTCTTATCAATGATATATCATACTTTTAATGATTTAATAGGTCATACACCTATTTTACAACTTCATAAAATGGAAGAAGCTTATCAAACAAAAGCACATTTATTTGCTAAATTAGAATGTTTTAACCCTGCTGGTAGTGTTAAAGATAGAGTGGCAAAACAAATGATTCTTGATGCATTAGAACAAGGAACTTTAAAAGAAGGAGCAACAATTATTGAGCCTACAAGTGGAAATACAGGAATTGGTTTATGTGCAGTAGGTACAACCTTAGGTTTTCGTGTTATGATTGTTATGCCAGATTCTATGAGTCAAGAAAGAATCACTTTAATGAAAGCTTATGGTACCGAAGTTGTTTTAACCCCTGGAAACAAAGGAATGGCTGGAGCAATAGCAAAAGCTGAAGAACTTGCTAAAACTATTCCAAATAGTTTTATTCCAGGACAATTTGTAAATTCAAGTAATCCAAAAGCACATTTTTTAACAACAGGTCCTGAAATTGATGAACAAATGGATGGAAATATTGATATTTTTGTTGCAGGAATTGGGACTGGTGGAACAATAAGTGGAACAGGTCAATACTTAAAACAAAAACATCCACACATAAAAGTGGTAGGTGTGGAGCCTGCTGATTCTCCAGTTATTACGCAAGGAAAAGCTGGTCCTCATAAAATACAAGGAATTGGAGCAAACTTTATACCTGATATTTTAGATACATCTATTTATGATGAAATCATAACTATAACAACGCAAGAAGCTTATGAAACAGCACGTTCTTTATCAAAAAAAGAAGGTGTACTTGTTGGAATTTCATCAGGAGCAGCTTTATATGTTGCGATTGAATTAGCTAAAAAAGAGGAAAACAAAGATAAAAATATTGTCGTTTTATTACCTGATGGTGGCGATCGTTATTTATCTACTGATTTATTTAACGAAAAGATATAATGAAATAGAGTTTAAAAAGCAATGTTTATATAACATTGTTTTTTTGTATAGTGAGAAATTATTGAGAATAAATTGAGAAAAATGTGAGACATTTATGTATTGACTTTATGTTATAATTTGTTTAGTTATTAAATAAATATTATAGTGTTGCTATTAGCAACGTATTGTGCTATCATGTTATTGTCATATCTCCTTCATTAAATATAAAAAATATTT
>CAJUJC010000084.1 GCA_910586805.1 uncultured Erysipelotrichales bacterium
AAAGTGAGGAAATACATATGTGTAGATCATTAGATGAATTAAAACAACGTGGAATTCAAGAAGGTGAGATAAGAGGAATAGAGAAAGGAAAGATACTGGGAATTCAAGAAGGTTTAACAAAAACATTGATTCAATTAGTGACATCAAAGTTAGGACATATATCAAAAGAATTGGTACTAGAGATTAAAAAAAGTGATGAAAATAAACTAAATGAATTAATCATACGAATTTTTGATGTGAATAATGAAGAAGATATTTATAAGATTTTAAATTAAAAAGAGGCTGTAACGAAATAAAATAATTTCGTTCAGCTTCTTTTCGTTTATTTACAAGTACAAGTATATGGTGCACAAGATAATCTAATAAAGAATCCTTGGTCGTGATCACAAACAGGACACTTTTCTGGAACTTGTGTTCCTTCAAAAATAAATCCACAATTTTGACACATCCAACGTGTTGTTGATGGTGCTGAATATAATTGGTTATCTTGTAATAGCTTTGCTAAATTTCCAAATCGTTGACCATGTATTTTTTCAATTTTTGCAATATTTCTAAAATCTTGAGCGACTTTTAAAAACCCTTCGTTTTCAGCAGTATTTGCAAATTTGATATAAACATCATCAGCCTCTTCATTTTCATTATGTTCAGCATATTTCAAAAGTGTTGTTAAATCAGTAGAGATATCTATTGGATATCCACCTTCAATTTGAATTGTTTCTCCTGCTAACTCTTTTAAATGATTATAAAAAATCAATGCGTGTTCTTTTTCCTGATTAGCAGTAAAATATAAGACATCTGCAATCATATGTTGTTTTTGTTTAAGAGCTTCACCTGCTGCAAAAGTATATCTATTTCTTGCTTGTGATTCACCAGCAAATGCTCTCATTAAATTGACTTTTGTTTGACTTTGTCTGAAATCCATATTCATCTTCTCCTTTGCATATTTATTATGCACAAAAATAAAAAGCCCTATTCAAGGACTTTTAAAGACTTAAAAAATTTTAAAACAAAAGGTATTGTTATAAAGCATGAAAAAATATATGAAATTGGTTGAGCAATTTGAATACCAGTCAATCCTATGAACTGAGGAAGAATGGAAATAAGAGGAATGAACAACAATCCACTTTGAATACATGCAAGTAACAATGCTCTTCCACTTTTTCCAATACTTTGAAATAACATATTACCAACTGCTGATATAGGTAAAGTAAATAAGGTTAAACATAAATAACGCAAAGCACCACTGCCAACATGACCAACTATTTCATCGCTTCTAAATAATTGTATAATCAAAGGTGCTGCAAAAAAACATCCTAAGCATAAAACGCCTAATGCACACATTCCAAATATCATTGTAAAATAAGTTGCCTTTTTGACACGTTCATATTTTTTGGCTCCATAATTATATGCACAAACAGGTTGAAATCCTTGTGCAATACCTAACGCAACACTAAACAATAAATTTCCACAACGACTAACAATACTCATTGCTGCAATCGCACCATCTCCATAAAAAGCAGCTTGTGTATTTAAAACAGTTGTTGATACACTATTTAATCCTTGACGCATTAATGTTGGAAGTCCTGTGACAATAATATTTTGAATATCATAAAATTCCTTTGTAAAGAAATGATAATGAATTTTTGTCACAGTTTTTCCAGTCAAAAATGGAATCAACAAAATACCTGTACTTATATATTGTGATATGGCAGTTGCAAGTCCTGCTCCAGCTATATCCATAGATAAACCAAAAATCAAAATAGGATCTAAAAACATATTAAGCAAACCACCTGTTGTCAAACCAATCATTGCAAAAGTTGCTTTGCCTTCATAACGTAAAATATTGTTTAAAACACACCCTGTTGTCATAGCTGGTCCTGATAAGAGTATAAATAATCCATACATTTTGGCATCATTTAAGATGGTATTGGTACTTCCCAAAAATTTCATTAAAGGATCTAAAAAAATAAGACCAAATACACATATAACTACCCCTGATAATAATGCTAAAAAAGCACTTGTAGATGCATAAATTTTCGCACGTTCTACTTTCCTTGCACCAAGTTGCCTACTAATATTACTTCCTGCTCCATGTCCAAACATAAAACCAAAGGCTTGTAACACTGCCATTAATGCAAAAACAATTCCAGTTGCTCCACTCGCCGCCACACTGATTTGACTAACATAGTATGTATCAGCCATATTATAAATATTTGTGATTAACATACTAATTGTTGTTGGTATTCCTAATGTCAGTATCAATTTCCAAACTGGTGTTTCAGTCATTTTTTGATACTGTCTATCTTCTTTATTCATTGATAACATCCCCTCGATATTTCAAATTATATCACCCTTTTATTTTAATACAATTATTTTTCTATTTCGCATATTTCCAAAATAAAAATCAATAACTTTCATCACTTTTGACATTTTCCAAAAAAATATACGCTTTGTATTCTTCCTATAACAAAAAGACGATAAATCGTCTTTGTCTTGTGTAAAACATTTTTTAAATGTCTATATCAATATTTTCTAACATCTATTCAATAAAATAAATTTAGAAAAGTTTTTAATAATCTCCTCTTGTATGCATTTCTTTTTTATTACCAGTAATCTTATGTCTTTCTCCAAGTTTATTTTCAATATCTTCAACACGAATACCTTGATGAGACATTAAGACATAAATATGATAAAATAAATCACTAATTTCACCTATTAACTCTTCTTTATCATTATTCTTTGCTGCAATAATTGTCTCACTTGCTTCTTCTCCTACCTTTTTACAAATCTTATCCACACCCTGTTCAAATAAATAATTTGTATAAGATTTTTCAACAGGATTCACTTTTCTATCTTCAATTAAATCATATAAATCATGAAAAATATCTAAATTCTCAAAAGGAAGAACTTCGTTAAAGAAACAAGAGTATGCACCTGTATGACAAGCAGCTCCAACTTGCTCTACATATATTAATAAAGTATCATCATCACAATCTAAATACATTCCTTTAATATATTGAAAATGTCCTGATGTTTCTCCCTTGTGCCATAATTCTCCTCTTGAACGAGAATAAAAGCACGTTTCTTTTGTACGTAACATTCTGTCATATGCTTCTTCATTAACATAGGCAAGCATCAACACTTGTTTTGTTTGATAATCTTGTATAATTGCAGGAACTAACCCACCTTGTTTATTAAAATCTGGTCTCATTTATTTCTCCTCACTGGAATGTTATGTTTTTTACATTCTTCTTTTACTTCATCTATTGTTGCTTCTCCATAATGAAACAAAGAAGCAGCCAATGCACCATCACAATTTGTTTTTTCAAACACCTCTATAATATCTTCAATTCCTCCACATCCACCACTTGCAATTACAGGAATAGAAACGACTTGCAAAACTGCATTAAGCATATCTATATCAAACCCATCTCTTGTGCCATCTTTATCCATAGATGTAAGTAAGATTTCACCAGCACCTAACGCTTCACATTGTTGTGCCCATTCTATCAAATCAATACCTGTATTTTTTCTTCCACCTGCTACATAAACATCATAACCACTTTTATCATCTCTTTGTTTCGCATCTATCGCAACGACAACACATTGAACCCCAAATTCATCTGATGCCTCTTTAATTAATTGTGGATTAGCAATAGCAGCTGAGTTCACTGAAACTTTATCTGCACCACTTGATAAAATCATTCTAAAATCATCAATTGTTCTTATTCCTCCACCTACTGCTAAAGGAATAGATAACTCACTTGCACCTCTTTCAATTAAATCTTTGATAATATCTCTATTTTCATAAGTTGCAGTAATATCCAAAAAAACAACCTCATCAGCACACTGCAAATCATATTTTTTAGCAAGTTCAACAGGATCTCCAACTTCTTGTAATCCAACAAAATGGACACCCTTAACAACTTTACCATTTTTAATATCTAAACATGGAATTATTCTTTTCGCAAGCATTGAATCACCTCTTTTAAATGAACTTTCCCCTCATAATATGCTTTCCCTACAATACAGGCATAATAACCTTTCTCATTAACAGCATAAATATCTTCATCATCTTTGACACCACCTGATACAACACATTGAATAGAAGTATTTCTATAAATATCTTCATACAAACCCATAGAAGGGCCAGTTAAAGTTCCATCTTTAGAAATATCTGTACATACAATATATTCTACTCCGATTTTTTCTAATTCTTTTAGAAATTCAAGATAATGTGTTTTGGTTTGCACTAACCATCCTGATGTTGCTACAAAACCATCTTTAACATCTACACCAACAACAATTCGTTTTGAACCATATCTTTTCAATGCTTCTTTTAAAAATTGAGGATTTTCAATAGCTGCTGTTCCTAATATAACACGATCGATGCCAACATCATCAAGATATAAAGAGACAGTTTGAATATCTCTAATTCCTCCTCCTAATTCCATAGGAATAGAAATAGCTTGTCTTATTTTCCTAATTGATTCTAGATTTGTAGTTGTGCCATTTTTTGCACCATCCAAATCTACAACATGAAGATAATCAGCCCCCATATCTTCAAAATTTTTTGCAATATCTTCAGGTTTTGATGAATAAACAGTCTTTTGTGTATAATCACCTTTATATAAACGAACTGCTTCACCATCTTTTAAATCAATCGCTGGTATCACTAACATACAACCATCTCCTTAAATGCTAATAAAATTTGTTTTCCAATATACCCACTTTTTTCAGGATGAAATTGACATCCCATAACATTCTCTTTTCCTACAATAGCAGTAATCTTTTCATTTCCATACTCACAATATGCAATCAATTCATCATCATTGACATAAGCCATATAAGAATGAACAAAATACACATAATCATTTTCTTTTATATTTTTTACCAAAGGATGCTTGTTTTTAAATATAAGTTCATTCCATCCCATATGTGGAATTTTTGCATCAACTTCCATTAACTTCACTTCGCCATGCAAAAAACCTAATCCTTCAGTTTCTTTCACTTCATACCCTTTTTCAAAAAGAATTTGCATACCTAAACATATCCCTAAAATAGGTATACCTGCTTCTTTCCTTTCATTCAAAATATCAATCAAATCATACTTTCTTAAATTCTCCATAGCCACTGGAAATGTTCCAACACCAGGTAAAACAATTCCTTTTGCTTGTCTAACCATATTATGATCTCTACTTACAATAGCTTCAACACCAATTCTTAAAAAAGCATTTTCTACACTTTTTAAATTTCCTACATTATAATCAATAATCACTATCATAACTACAACATCCCTTTTGAAGATACAATTAAATCTTTATTTTTTTCATCAATGCTCACTGCTTGTTTTAATGCTCTTGCAAAACTTTTAAACATAGCCTCAATAATATGATGTGTATTTTCACCATAAGCTTGATTAATATGCAAAGTCATTAATGCATGATCACTGACTGCTTTAAAAAATTCTTTTGTCATCTCTGTTTCATAGTTACCTAACATTCCTAAAGGAAGTGTTGCATTATAGACCAAATAAGGACGTCCACTTAAATCAAGTGTTGTTGTCACTAAAGTTTCATCCATAGGAACACTCATTTGTCCATAACGATAAATTCCTTTTTTATCTCCTAATGCTTCTTTGATACATTCTCCTAAAACAATCCCTAAATCTTCAACAGTATGATGACTACCAACCTCAATATCTCCTTGACATTTCACTTCCAAATCAAAACCACTATGAAATGCAAATAATTCTAACATATGATTCATGAAACCAACACCAGTATCAACTTTTGCAATGCCATTTCCATCTATTTGCAAAGTCATTTGAATACAAGTTTCCTTTGTTTGTCTATCAATTGAACTTATTCTCATATTAATCCTCCTCAAATCTTACAGCTACACTATTGGCATGAGCATCTAAACCTTCAAGTTTTGCAAATTTCACAACATCATCTTTAAAAGTAGATAAGACTTGTTTTGGATAATAACTGTAAGAAGAATACTTCACAAAATCATAAACACCCAATGCACTATAAAATTTTGCAGTTCCTCCTGTTGGTAAAACATGGTTTGTTCCTGACATATAATCACCTAATGGCTCAGGTGTATATTGTCCTAAGAAAATAGATCCAGCATTTTTTATTAGTGGTAATGTATCCATAGGATTATCTACCAATACTTCTAAATGTTCAGGTGCTAAGTAATTTGATACATCAAAAGCTTCTTTTATGTCATCAACAAGAATCGCTCCACCATAATTCTTCAAAGATTCCTCAATAATATCTGTTCTTGATAAATAGCCCATTTGTCTTTTTAATTCACTATTCACTTTTTCTACCAATTCATAAGAAGTTGTGACTAAAATTGCACTTGCAAGTCTATCATGTTCAGCCTGACTCATTAAATCAGCAGCAACATATTTTGGATTTGCTTTTTCATCAGCAACAATCAAAATTTCACTAGGTCCAGCAACCATATCAATATCCACCATACCATAACAACATTTCTTTGCAGTTGCGACATAAATATTTCCTGGTCCTACAATTTTATCTACCTTTTCAATTGTACTTGTTCCCACTGCCACTGCTGCTACACCTTGTGCTCCTCCTACTTTATAAATCTTTTCAATACCACACACATATGCCGCAGCTAAAATTGTTGGATTGACCTTTCCATCTTTTTTCACAGGTGTAATAATGACTAAATTCTTTACACCTGCAAGCATAGCAGGAATCGCATTCATCATAACAGTTGAAGGGTAAGTTGCTGTTCCACCTGGAACATACAATGCTACATTTTCAATACCTCGAGCAAGTTGTCCCATAATAACACCATTCTCTTTAAATAAAGACCATGATTTCTCAACTTGGTTTTTATGGAAATCAATCAATTGTTGTTTTGTACGTTCCAATATCCTTATAAAATCAGCACCAACAATAGAAACACCTTCTAAAATTTCTTGTTTTGTTACAATAAAATCTTTAGGATCATTAATCATAAAGCCATCAAATTGTTGACAATATTTCATCAATGCCTTATCTCCATTGGCTTTCACATCATCAATAATAGCTAAAACTGCTTCATTCACTTCTTTAGAAATATCTTCCTTACGTGTAGAAAACTTCACTGCAATCTCTTCATAATTTCCCTTAAAATCTAAAATCTTTAACATTTTACTTTTCCCCCTTTAATGCATCTACTAATTGAAAAATTTCTTCTTTTTTAAACTTCAAACTGACTTTATTCACTATCATTCTTGTAGAAATATCACAAATTTTTTCTATAACTTCTAATCCATTAGCTTTAAGTGTTGAACCTGTTTCTACAATATCAACAATGGCATCACTCAATCCAACAACTGGCCCTAATTCCACTGAACCTTCTAATTTAATAATTTCTACATCTTCTTGCTTAGAACTAAAATAATCCTTTGCAACTTTTGTATACTTAGAAGCAATTCTTTTTCTTCGTTTATAATTCTTTGTCTTATATTCTGGATAAGCAGCAACCGCAAAATAGCATTTTCCAATATCTAAATCTAACAATTCATAATAATCATTAAAATCACTATCTTCTAATGTATCTTTTCCTACAAAACCCACATCAACAATTCCATGTTCCAAAAAAGTCAAAACATCATTTGCTTTTGCAAAAATCATTGAAATACCATCATTTGTTTCTATAAGTAATTCTCTATCTTTATTAAAAATAGGATCCATATCAAAACCTTTGTTTTGAAGAAGTTTACAAACTTGTTTCTCTATACGTCCCTTTGTAATAGCAATTTTAAGCATTATCCTCTTCCTCTCTTTCTATCGCTTTTAATATGTTACTTAAATCATAACTAAATCCAATAGCAGGTACATCCTTTTGAAAATGATTCATCAGTTTATCATACCTTCCACCATTAATAATAGGACTTGCACTATAAGGTGAATAACCTTTAATAATAATACCTGTATAATATTTCATATTGGGTGTCATAGCCAAATCAAAACTAAAAATATCTTTCATTTCTAATCTTCCATATAAATCTTTTAATTCCACTAAAGCCTCTTTCAATAAATCATCATTGATTTGTGTAATCATCTTATCAACAATCTCAATACCTCCAAAACTTTGTGGTAATGCCAATAACAATTCTTTTAACGGACTTTGAATATCCTTTTTATTAACTAATCTTTCCATTGAAGAAATGTCTCTTCTCTTTAATATTTTTACAAAAGATTCATCATCCACCAATTCACATAAACGGTTATAAAACTTTGCTGAACTTATTTCTATTTTCACATCTTTTAACTCAAGTAAAGATATGCTTTGTTGGATAATATTCAAACATTCAATTTCACCAACAAAACCACCTTTTCCTAATAATTCAACTCCTGCTTGAAAAAATTCACTGCTTCTTCCTTTATGACGTTTTTCTTTACGATAAACCTTACCAAAATAACAATATCTCTTTTCACCTTGTTCATTTTGACTACTATATAATCTTGCAAGGGGAACTGTAAAATCTGTTCTTAATGCAACTCTTTTTCCTTCATAATTGATGTATTGAAACATCTTTTCTTCTTCAATACCTATATCCATATTGTTATATAAATCAGCATATTCAAATGAAGGCATCAAAACTTCTAAATATTTGTTTTTTGTAAAAACACCTCTTAAGTTATTTTCAATTCTTCTAAGCGTTGATACATTACTCATAATAGCGTCTATACTTTCTTCTGGTATTAAATATTTAAACTCTTCCATAATAGTCTCCCTTCTCCTAATAAAAAAGACAAGTCTTAATGACTTGTCAGTAGTTTCTTATAGTCATTAGATACACCCGATTGATTTAGTATGTGAAAATGGGTTGTATCTGTCTTATAAAGATATAACCCTAAGTGTTCCAATGATGATGGTGATGAAATTGTGTTTTTAAAATTGTCTTTTTCATAAATATCACCCCGTTTTTTATATATTAACATAATTTATATAATAAAAAAAGGATTTTTTTATTTTTTGCTTTTATTTATTTTATAGACATACTTTATTCTTATATATCACATATCTAAATATAATAAAATTCCACCTCATATAAATAAAATTTAATAATTTCATTTACCGACTTTGGCGGAATTATATCAAAGCAAAGTTTTGTTTTTCATACAAACAAATGATTTCTCTTTTGCTCCAACATATCGACTTATCACTTGGCATTTAACCATCAGCATAAAATAAATATTTTTTATTTCCTCACTTAAACTCTCAAAATTTGCTTGTCCCTTAGCAATCACAACATCACTAGAATCATAAATTTTTTGAAACTCTTGACTTGTACGATGAAGCACTGTTCCTAAAGAACAATCACCATTATGAATAATAGTTGCATATTGATGAATACCAACCTTATAAGCATCACTTTCAATATTATCATTAACAACAGGATAACCCCTTGTTGCAAAATAAATATGTATATGAGGATTAAGCTGTTTTATTCTTTTCATCAACAACATATCTAAACATATC
>CAJUJC010000085.1 GCA_910586805.1 uncultured Erysipelotrichales bacterium
GAACTGTTCTACGGAACAGTTTTTTTTTTTGATAAAAAGAAGGTGAATGAATAATGATAAGAAGATATTATATTTTTCACGGGCGTGTTCAAGGTGTTGGTTTTAGAATTACATGTTATCAAATCGCAATGAGATTAGGATTGACGGGTTGGGTAAGGAATTTATCTGATGGAACAGTAGAGGTATGTGTACAAGGAGAAGAACTTTTTGTGCAAAGATTGTTGTTGGAATTAAATAATGCTCGTTTTATTAAAATTGAACGTTTTGATATGAAAGAATTGTGTGTTTTGCAAGATGAAAAATCATTTGAAATGAAATATTAAAATGCTCTTTCTTTTTGTAGAAAAATAGGCTATAATGTTTATAGGTTTTGAGATAATCATATGTATAAAAATAATACAAAGTCAAAAAGTGTTGATAAAATCAGTGCTTTTTGATTTTCTTTGTAAGAAGTAAAGAAAAAGTGAACTTATGGAGCATATTGCTATTAAGTTTGATAGAGATATGATAGACTTGTTCATGTAAGCATAATACAATGAGTAAAAATTGTTTATATAGATTGCTATGAGTTGAATGTGAAAAAGGAGGAAAAAAAGATGAATATTATTAAAAGAAATGGTTCAGAAATGACGTTTGATGAATTAAAAATTACTGCTGCAATTGAAAAAGCAAATAATGAGGTTGTTGAAACTGAAAGATTAAGTGATGAAGATATTGATAATATTACAAATAATGTAAAGTATCAATGTGAAAAAATGAAAAGAGCTTTAAGCGTTGAAGAAATTCAAAATTTAGTTGAAAATGAATTAATGAAATTAAATGCTTTTACTGTGGCTAGAAAATATATTACATATCGTTATATGAGAGCGTTGGTTCGTAAGTCTAATACGACTGATGAACAAATTTTAAGTTTGATTGAATGTGCGAATGAAGAAGTGAAGCAAGAAAATTCTAATAAAAATCCAACTGTTAATAGTGTGCAAAGAGATTATATGGCAGGAGAAGTGAGCAAGGATATTACAAAACGTTTATTATTGCCACCTGAAATTGTGAAAGCTCATGAAGAAGGAATTATTCATTTCCATGATTCAGATTATTTTGCACAACATATGCATAACTGCTGTTTAGTTAATTTAGAAGATATGTTACAAAATGGAACAGTTATTAGTGAAACAATGATTGAAAGACCTAGAAGTTTTTCAACTGCATGTAATATAGCAACGCAAATTATTGCACAGGTTGCAAGTTCTCAGTATGGGGGACAAAGTATTACATTGTCTCATCTTGCTCCTTTTGTTGATATAAGTCGTCAAAAATTGAGAAAAGAAGTTAAGGCAGAAATGGAACAAACAGGTATAGATGTCACTGAGGATGAAATAAATAGAATTGCTGAATTACGTGTAAGAGAAGAAATTAGACGTGGTGTTCAAACAATTCAATATCAAGTTGTAACATTAATGACAACAAATGGACAAGCGCCATTTATTACTGTGTTTATGTATTTAAATGAAGTTGAAGATGGTCAAACAAAAGATGATTTGGCTTTAATTATCGAAGAAACATTAAAACAAAGAATGCAAGGTGTTAAAAATGAAAAAGGTGTTTATGTAACACCAGCTTTCCCTAAGTTGATTTATGTTTTAGAAGAAGATAATATGGAAAAAGGAAGTCAGTATTATTCATTGACAGAATTAGCGGCTAGATGTACAGCTAAACGTATGGTTCCTGATTATATTTCTGAAAAAATTATGAAGGGATTAAAAGTTGATAAAAATGGAGATGGACAATGTTATCCAGCAATGGGATGTCGAAGCTTCTTAACACCTTATGTTGATCAAGATGGAAAATCAAAATATTATGGGCGTTTTAATCAAGGTGTTGTAACAATTAATTTGGTTGATATTGCTTGTTCATCTAAAGGAGATATGAAAGAATTTTGGCGTATTATGGATGAAAGATTAGACTTATGCTATGAAGCATTAATGTGCCGTCATAATCGTTTAAAAGGAACTCCTAGTGATGTTGCTCCTATCTTATGGCAATATGGTGCTTTAGCAAGACTTAAAAAAGGTGAAACAATTGATAAATTATTGTTCAATGGTTATTCAACAATTTCACTTGGATATGCTGGTTTATATGAATGTGTTTATTATATGACAGGTAAGTCTCATACTGATCCAGATGCAACTGATTTTGCATTAGAAGTTATGCAATACTTAAATGATAGATGTAATGCTTGGAAAGAACAAGAACATATTGATTTTAGTATTTATGGAACACCTATTGAATCAACTACATATAAATTTGCAAAATGCTTGCAAAAACGTTTTGGTAAAATTAAAAATGTCACTGATAAAAACTATATTACAAATAGTTATCATGTTCATGTAACTGAAGATATTGATGCATTTGCTAAATTAACATTTGAAGCAAGATTTCAAAAATTATCTCCCGGAGGAGCTATTAGCTATGTAGAAGTTCCTAATATGCAAGATAATATTGATGCTGTTTTAGCTGTTATGAAACATATTTATGATAATATTATGTATGCTGAGTTAAATACAAAGAGTGATTATTGTATGGAATGTGGTTATGATGGGGAAATTTTAATTAAAAAAGATAAAAATGGTAAATTGATTTGGGTATGTCCTGATTGTGGAAATACTGATCAAGATAAAATGAGTGTTGCAAGACGTACATGTGGATATATTGGAACTCAGTTCTGGAATCAAGGAAGAACACAAGAAATTCAAGAACGTGTATTACACTTATAAAATATGAAACAGGTTTCTTTATGAAATCTGTTTTATTTGATAAACTCCTTTTTAAAAATAATGTTTTATTGGAGTATAAAAGTTTCTTTTTAAGTAGGAACAGGAATAAATAGAGATGAAAGAAGGTGTTGTTTTGTGTATTATGCTCAAATAAAAGAATTTGATATAGCTAATGGTTTAGGAGTCAGGGTCTCTTTATTTGTATCAGGGTGTACTCATAGATGTCCTGAATGTTTTAATGAAATTGCTTGGGATTTTCATTATGGCAAAGAGTTTACTGAAGAAACGATAGACTATTTAATTAAAGCAATATCTCCTAATCATATAGCAGGTCTTTCTTTGTTGGGGGGAGAACCTATGGAGTTATCGAATCAACAAGGGTTATTACCACTTTTAAGAAAATTTAAAGAAGTATATCCTCAAAAAAATGTTTGGTGTTATACAGGATATTTATTAGAAGATTTATTAGAGGGTGGGAAAGTTCATGGTCAATATACTGATGAATTGTTGAGTTATATTGATGTGTTAGTAGATGGACCATTTATATTAGATTTAAAAAATATTCGTTTAAAGTTTAGAGGTTCCAAAAACCAAAGAATTATTTGTTTGCAAGAAACTCTTGCATCAAAAAACATTGTATTATGGCAGGGAAATTAATCTTTGGATCAATCCGAAGATTTTTTTACATTTCTAAATTTCTTTGCGTTTTGTACGAAAAATAAAAATTTATATATAAAAAAATAAAAAAATCCTAAAATTAGTAGAAATTTTTTTTGAAATTATATATAATGGTATAGCGTGTGAAAGGAGAGTAGAAAGAATGAAGGAAGGTATTAGAAAAGAATATAAAAAACAATATGATGCATCTACCAAAAGAATTGATGTTATTGATGTACCTGAATTTAATTTCATCATGGTTGATGGAATAGGAAATCCTAATGTTGATGAGTTCAAGCTTAAGTCTGAAGCTTTGCATATATTATCTAAAGCTATTAAAGATTATTTAAGAGATGAAATGGATTTGCTGTATTTAATTTCTCCATTAGAAGGTTTGTGGGATACTTACGATAATAGTCAATTTGATGTGACTAGAAAAAAGATGATTAAGTTTACTTTGATGATTGCTCAACCTAAGCTATTGGATGAACAAACTTTTGAACATATTAAAGAAAATGTTATTGAGAAAAAAGATAATCCATATATATTGGATGTTTATTTGAAGAAAATGACTGAAGGTAAGTGCGTGCAAATGCTACATAGAGGTGCATATAATACTGAAATTAATACAACAAAACAAATTATGGAGTATATTACAATTCAAGGGATGAAGTTATCAGGATTACATCATGAAATTTATTTGAATGATCCTGAAAAAGTTGTTAAGGATAAATTAAAAACAATTATAAGATATGCAATTGAGGAAGAAGGGGTTTAATCCCTTTTTTATTAGGGAGGTGAAAGAAATGTTATGTGTATCGTGGAATGTTAACGGTTTAAGAGCTTGTTTGAAAAAAGGATTTGAAGATTTTTTTAAGGAAGTTAATGCAGACATTTTTGCAATTCAGGAAACAAAACTACAAAAGCATCAAATTGATTTAAACTTTGATGGGTATGTATCTTATTATAATGATGCTATTAAAAAGGGGTATAGTGGTGTGGCTGTATATACCACAAAAGAGCCAATAAATGTTACTTATGGGTTAGGAATTGAAGAACATGATCAAGAGGGAAGGGTTATGACTTTAGAGTATGAGAATTTTTATTTTGTAGCAGTGTATACACCTAATTCAAAAAGAGGACTTGAAAGATTAGCATATAGACAAGTTTGGGAAGATGCCTTTAGAGAATATGTCAATCAGTTAAAAGAAACAAAGTCAGTACTGATATGTGGAGATTTGAATGTTGCTCACAAAGAGTTGGATTTAAAGAATGATAAAACAAATCATCATAATGCAGGATTTACTGATGAAGAAAGAAATAAATTTACTGAATTATTAGAGAGTGGTTTTATTGATACATTTAGATATAAGTATCCTACACAAGAAACTTATTCTTGGTGGTCATATATGTTTAAAGCAAGAGAGAAGAATACAGGATGGAGAATTGATTATTTTTTGGTATCACAAGATCTTAAAGAAAAAATCAATGATGCATATATTTATACAGATATGTTTGGTTCAGATCATTGCCCAGTAGGGTTGGAGGTTAATTTATGAAATGGATGATTATTTCAGATATACATGGTTCTTATGATGATTTAAAAAGAGTTATGGATATTTATGAGAAAGAAAAAATGGATAAGTTATTAATACTAGGAGATATTTTATATCATGGTCCTAGAAATGATTTGCCTAAAGGATATGCACCAAAAAAAGTCATTCCTTTATTAAATCGTTATAAAGATCAAATTATAGCAGTGAGAGGAAATTGTGATGCAGAAGTTGATCAAATGGTGTTGGAATTTCCAATGCGAGCTGATTATCATGAGTTATATGTAGATGGACATCGTATTTTTATGACACATGGTCATTTGTATAATGAGGGTCAGATGCCTTTGTTATTTAAGGGAGATATTCTTATGTATGGTCATTTCCATAAACCGATGATATATGAAAAAGATGGAGTTATTATTTTTAATCCTTCTTCAATTTCACTTCCTAAAGAAGGAGTGAAAAGTTATGGCGTCTATGAGAATCATCAATTACAGATATTTTCTATTGAAAAAACATTGATAAAATCACTTGAATTATAAAAATTATCAAAAAAACAAAAAAATATCGTGAAATAAAATTAAAAGTATGGTATTTTTATAATGTGAGGTGAGGAGTTATGGCAAAGTATAAAGATATAGCTGAAGATATTCGTCAAAAAATTGTCAGTCAAGAGTATACTTTTGGACAAAAACTTCCTTACGAATATGTTTTATGTATGAGTTATCATTGTAATAAAGAAACAATGAAGAAGGCACTGGATATTCTTGTTAAAGAAGGATTGATTATAAGAAGACGTGGTGCAGGAACTTTTGTAAAGGATTTTGATCCTGAACTAGAAGGTAAAAATCATACAACTGCAAGGGGATTAACAGCAAGATATGCAGGTATTAAGGAAGTAACAAGCAAAGTTGTAGAGTTTGAGGTTATTCCTGTGGATGAATATCTTTCAAAAAAATTACAGGTAGAAATAGGAGATTTTGTTTATCATATTATTAGAGTGCGTTATTTAGATAAAGAGCCATTTTTAATTGATATTAGTTATATGCCAATAAGTCTTATTCCTAACCTTAAATTAGAGCATCTTAAAAAGTCTGTTTACAATTATATTGAAAATGTTCTTAAGTTAAAAATACAAAGTTGTCATTTGACAATTAATGCAGCTTTATCAACACCTTTAGAACAGCAATATTTAAGACTTAAAGAAGGAGAACCTTATATTCAAGAAGAACAGGTTTCTTATTTAAGTAATGGTGCGATCTTTGAATATACACTTGCTCGACATCATTATGCAGATTTCGAGTTCCAAACAATATTATTACAGCAATAAAAAGTCATTTTTCGAAATGATTTTTTTTATTGCTCTAAATTTTATATAAAAGTATGTCTATATATAGGATGTTTTTTTAAAAAATACCATACTTTTAAATAAAAAGAATTGACTTTTTAGAAAATTAAGATTATACTAGTAGTGTCAAAAATATTTTAAGGGAGGAAAAAATATGGACGCTTTTGCTGATAAGCTTGGACGCATTGGTGCTTGGTGTGGTCAAAACAAATACTTAGGCGCTATCAAAAATGCATTCCAAAACTTTATGCCAGCAACTATCGCTGGTGCAATCGGAGTTTTATGGACAAACGTATTAGTTCATAAAGAAACAGGGTTAGGAGCTTTATGGGATGGTATCATGGCTCTTGAAGTTTTAAACCCAATCTTTGCTGCAATTCAATTTGCAACAATTTCATGTATCTCAATTGGTGTAGTAATGTTACTTGCACAAGAAATTGGAGAAGCTAATGGTGAATCTGGGGCATTCCCAGCTGTATTAGGATTCTTATCTTGGTTAGTAGTTACACCTACAACATCTCACGTATGGACATCTTTGAATGACAAAGGTGAAGTAGTATTCAACAGTGGTACAATCTTACCTGAAGGAGCTACATCATTAACAACTGTTGGTGGAATTCCTGGAAGCTATACAGGTGCTACTGGATTATTTACTGCTTTAATCGTTGGTATCGTTGCTATGGAACTTTATGCTTGGTTAAGAAGACAAGATGCATTAAAAATTAAAATGCCTGAACAAGTTCCACCTGGTGTTGCTCGTGCATTCGAAGTTTTAATTCCAACATTCATCATGTTAACTATCGTTGGTGGAATTGGACATGCTTGTTATTTAGGAACAGGATTATATTTAAATGATATTATCTCTAAATATATCCAAGCTCCATTACAAGAAATCATCGGAAATAACTTAATTGCAGTTATGTTCATGTATGTATTAATTTCATTATTCTGGTTAGTAGGTATTCATGGTAACAACATGTTAGCTGCTATTAAAGAACCATTATTCAAACCTGCATTATATACAAATATGGCTATCTTCCAAGGAAAACAAACTGGAGAATATGCTACATTCAATATGACAATGTTACAAATGTTTGGTGAATGGGGAGGTTCTGGGGTTACTTTAGGTTTAGTAATCGCAATCTTCATCTTTGGTAAACGTGCTGATAACCGTGCAATTGCTTCATTATCAATAGTTCCTGGATTATTCAATATCAATGAAACTGTTACATTTGGTATTCCATTAGTATTGAACCCAATCTTAGGTATTCCATTCATTCTTGCACCAGTTGCCTGCGTTGCTTTAGGATGGGCTTTAATTGAAATGGGATTCTGTCCACCAGTTGTACTTGAAGTACCATGGACAATGCCACCATTATTCTTAGGATTCTTAGCTACTGGTGGTTCACTAATGGGTGCTATTTCACAATTAATTGCAATTGTATTATCTACAGTTATCTATATTCCTTTCGTTATTATGTACGAAAGATACCAAAACAAACAAGCTGCTGAAGCTTAATAACAATTTAGAATTAAGGGCTGTTTATCAGTCCTTTTTCTTTCCCTTTTCTTGTAATAGAAATAAAATAAATATGACATAAGGAATTGTTATTTTTTTCTATTTCATGTATAATGGATAAGAAAGTGAGGATTTATAAATGAAGAAATTTAAATTTAGAATGAATACAGCAACTCTTATCTTTTTAGTGGCTTATGCTGTTTACATACTGTACTTGATATTTTTACAAAAGAATTTTAAAGACTTACCTCTTGTTGTAGGTTTTGGTATACTTGTATATGCTTTCTTTTTGGGGTGTAGACCATATGGTTATGAAATTGGAAAAAGAACACTTATTATTAAGTATTTTTTATGGAAGAATAGTGAAGTAGATTTAATGCAATGTGAAACAATTTGTGATCCTGTTTCAAGATGGGCAGATATTGCTACAAGACCACATGCTATTGAAATTTATACTAATACAAAAAAACGTTACTGTTGTTTTCCAAAACAACGTATTGAATTTGTTGATGCGATTGTTCAAGAAAACAAGAGAATTCATTGTACTGTAAAAGAATATACTGATGTTAGACGTAAGTTAGATAAGAAAAGACGTAAAGAACGTAAGAAAGCTGAAAGAAATGGGACTGAATAAGTCCTGTTTTTCTTTTTGCTTTTCATATATAAAGAATATATTTGTATTGCCTTGACTGTTTATTATTAAAACTATATAATTGCTTCATAAGAAATAAAAGAAGTTTTTGATAAGATTTCTAATGAATGGGGAGGAATAATAGAGTGGAGATGAATAAATTACTTGAAGATTATGGGTGTTTATCGTTTAGTGATGATGTGATGAAGGAAAGGATTCCTAAATCAACATATAAAGCTTTTCATGATTCTTTAGATAAAGGAGAACCTCTTGCTAAAGAAACAGCAACAGCTATCGCAAATGCAATGAAAATTTGGGCTGTAGAAAATGGTGCTACACATTTTACACATTGGTTTACTCCTATGACTGGCTTAACAGCAGAAAAACATGATGCTTTTTTAGAACCAGAAGGGAGTAAGGCAGTTTTAGAATTTAGTGGAAAAACATTAAGAAAGGGTGAACCTGATGCGTCTTCTTTTCCATCTGGTGGATTACGTGCAACTTTTGAAGCGAGAGGCTATACTGCATGGGATTGTACATCACCAGCATTTGTAAAAGATGGATCACTATATATTCCAACTTTATTTTGTTCATATACAGGAGAAGCTCTTGATAAAAAGACACCTTTGTTAAAATCAGCTGATGCTTTATCAAAAGCTTCATGTCGTTTATTGCCTTTGCTTGGACTAGAAAATGTGACTAAAGTTACAGCTTCAGTAGGAAGTGAACAAGAATATTTTTTGGTTGCTAATGAATTTTATCAAAAACGTTTAGATTTGAAGTTGACAGGTAGAACATTATTTGGAGC
>CAJUJC010000086.1 GCA_910586805.1 uncultured Erysipelotrichales bacterium
AAATATGGTGCACCTATGCGTGCATTGGGATTTGATACACAAGAAAGTATCGCTTTATTTGCACAATGGGAAAAAGCTGGCGTTAATACAGAAATAGCTTTTAGTGGTATGAAAAAAGCAATTTCTTCATTTAGTGCGAGTGGAAAAGATGCAAAAGTTGAATTTAGAAAAACTCTTGATGAAATCGAAAAATGTCCAGATATTGCTTCTGCAACCACAAAAGCTATAGAAGTGTTTGGAACAAAAGCTGGTCCTGATTTAGCTGATGCTATAAAAGGTGGAAGATTCAGTATTGAAGATATGATGAAAGTTGTTGAAAACTCTTCTGGAATTGTCGAACAATCTTTTACCGATATGGAAGATCCAATAGATAAGGCAAAAGTCGCAATGAATAACATTGAATTGATCAGCTCAGATTTAGGTGAGACAATTCAGGGAGCACTTGCGCCAATCCTCGAAAAATTATGTGAACTTTTACAGACTGTTTCAAAATGGTTTAAAGGATTAAATGATACAACAAAAACAGCTATTGTGACAATTGCAGGTATTGCTGCCGCAATAGGACCGCTTGTGTTTATTTTTGGAACATTATCAGGATCAATAAGTAATATTATGATGTTACTATCTAAATTCGCAACAAATAGTGCATTAGCTGGAACATCAGTTTCTGGGTTTATTGGAACTCTAACAACTTCAATTGCTCCAATTTTAGCAGTTGTTGCTGTAATAGTTGCAGTTGTTGCTGCATTGGTAGAATTATGGAATACCAATGAAGAATTTAGAACTTCTGTAGAAAGTGCTGTTGCATCTATACAAGAATTAGCAACAAATCTTTGGGAAACAATTTTAAATCCTATTTTCACAATTATAAAAGAAACATTATTAGATATATGGGAAAATGGAATAAAGCCATTATGGGGTCAATGGGTATTGTTTGTTGGAGATATTATTACAAATATGCTACATTTATGGACATCAATAGAACCAATTTTGAATTGGTTTATATCAGTATTTGGTCCATTACTAGTTGAAGTGTTTAATTATGTGTCTTCAGTATTTTCAAGTGTTGTCAAAACAATAATGGGTGTTGCTGGATCATTGTTGTCGAACATTAGTCAAATCGTAAGTGGAATTATTCAGGTATTTGAAGGTATCATCGATTTCTTGACAGGAGTATTCACTGGTGATTGGTCAAAGGCATGGAATGGTATCAAAAAAATATTTGGTGGTGTTTTCAATGCACTTATTGGTATTGCTAAAGCACCATTAAATATGATTATTGGGCTTGTGAATGGAATGATTGGTGGCATTGAAGCGGGTATTAACTTCTTGATTGGATGTGTTAATAAATTAAGTTTTGATGTACCTGATTGGGTACCAGGAATTGGTGGAAAAAAATTCGGATTTGAATTTGATAAGGTAAAATTAGGAAGAATCGCATATCTTGCAAAAGGTGGTACTTTATTAAATGGTATGGCAATGGTTGCTGAAGCTGGACCTGAATTACTTATGCAACAAGGAAACAGAACAAATGTATTGCCTTTATCTAATGGTGGTGGAGCTGTAAAACATGATCTTATTGATTATGATAAAATGACACAATCATTTATAAAAGCATTACAACATCTTTCTATAAAATACAAAGATGATAAGATAGCCGAAATCATTGATGAAAGGTTATTAAAGGTGATATAAAATGTTTTTTTTGGACGGAAAATCTAATATTCAATTAGGATTAATTGCAGAGGAAGAAACATTTGTTGCTAGAGCACCAATTATATATGACGAAATAAGTGTTGATTATAAAGATGGATCAGACTTTATCGAAAAAAAATATGCTAATGTAACTGGAAGCATGAATGTTTATTTTACAAAAAAGAAAAAAATAGATGAAATAATGTCATTGCTTACGGGGACACATGAACTTGTTTATAAAGATAGAAAAACAACCATTAGATTTTATGATCTTATTGAAATTAATAGATTTGGATCAATCCAGTCAGCTACTGTGAATTTTATAAGATCACCCTTCTGGTATCCCAAAAATGAAACATGCATTTCTTTAAAAGGAAGTGGCTATATTTCAAATTGTGGAAATGTTTACTCAAAGCCAAAAATCATTCTTGAGGGAACAGGAAAATCTGTGATTAAAATAAATCATATTACATTTGAGTATGATTTTGATGAAGACGGAAAAGTTATTATTGATTGTGAAGAAAAGACTGAATCATTTAATAATAAATCAAAATCAAAAAATATCAAAATTGGATTTGAATATCCAATTTTGACGTCAGGGACAAATTTTGTTGAAGTATCTGAAGGTACCACAATAAAAATTTATAGAAAGGACAGGTGGCTTTAATGAAAGTATATGAAGCTGGAACAAGAACATTTGAAAATAATGGATTGGGAATGATTGAACCACTAAAATGCATAGAAGAAAAAAGGAAATCTCTAAACGGATGGCAAATTGACTGTGAAGTTGAACTTAAATATGTAGATATTATCCAAAAAGATAATATAGTTATTGTTGAAACAAAAGAAAAAGGCGCACAACCTTTTCTAATTAATGAACCAAGCATTTCAAATACAATTTCTTTTACAGCTGATCACATAGTTTTTTCATGTCAAAGATATTTGTTAGATGATGTAAGACCTACAAACCTAATAGCATACGAATTTTTAAAATGGATAAATGAGAGGACTGACACTAAAAGTCCTTTTGCTGTTTATTCAAATATTCCTTCACGAAATACAAAATATTTTATTAGAAAAAATATGTTAGAAGCATTAGAAGAAACAGAAATCATTTTTGATGGAATATATGACATTGATATGTTTGAAATAAAGCTGATGTCAACAATTGGAGATATTAGTGATGTAACATTGATTTATGGAAAAAACATTGAAGGTATAAAAAAATGGGAATGCTGGGACAATGTTTGTACAAAATTATTACCAGTTGGTCCTGATGAATTAATGCTACCAGAAAAATATATTGAAAGTGATATAAAATATAGTACACCTTATACAAGAACGATTACATTTGATTTAGAAAAAGAAAAAATAGATGGAACAAAAAAAACAGAAGATGAACTGATAAATGAATTAAGAGAACTTGCTGAGGAGTATATAGAAAATAACAAGTATCCTAGAGTTAATTATACAGTAACGGCGAATGTCCCTCAAAATTTAAAAATAGGTGATATTATACCAGTTAAGCATCCAATTGCAATTTTTGAAACAGATGTACAGGCATATAAATATGATCATGTATTAAAAAGAGTCATCTCAATCGAATATGGCAATTATGAAAGAAATGTAAAGAAAGAATTTAAGAGTATTAAATCTGAAATTAAAGAAGTAAGTAAAAAGAGTGATAATTTTCTAGCGCAAGCAAAAGATGAAGTGTACTATCTCATGAATATTGCTGGAAAAGATGGTTCAATTGCATTTAGGTTAAATGAAAATGGAGTTATTTATGAAATTATCGCAATGGATACAGAGGACATCTCAACAGCAAAAACGATAATGAGATTAAACTCACAAGGATTGGCAGGAACTGATAAAGGAATTAATAGCGCTTTTAATTCTGCTATTATGGCAAACGGAACAATAAACGCAGATATGATTAGAACTGGCTCATTACAGGCTATTAAAATTTTAGGTGGATCTATAAACATAAATGATAAATTTACTGTTGATGAGAATGGTAAATTAAAATGTATTGATGGTGAGTTCTCAGGGAAAATAACGTCTGAAAGTGGTTTTATTGGTGGGTTTTCAATTACTAAAGATGGACTTGTTAAAACAACAATGGTCCAACTTGCTAAAGTTTATACTAAAAGTGATTTAGATAGAATTCAAAATATCATAATGGGTAATGTATCACCCACACCAGAAGATTATAGATTATATGATATTGATAAAGACGGAAAAATAACATCAGCTGATTGGTTAAGAATTGAGCAAATATTCATTCCGATTCAGTCAGATAAATTATTTACAGATGTTGTCATCAATAGTTATCCATATAATCCAAATAATATTAATCAACCTATGCTTCTAGTTAGATATAGAGGTGAATCTGGTAAAGTTGCAATGTCTTCTGAAATTTCAGCGAGAAAAGCCATAGTACATTTTTTTGAGGCGGTTAGTATAACAGCAAAAGATATTTTATGTTATAACGGAGATGACAGTCATTCTTTTATAACAGATAATATTGGTATATGTGCTAAAAACGGAGGAGCAGGAAATCAAATTTCTTGTGGTTCTTTATATGGAGGTAGTTATTCAGGGAGTGATAATATTTATTTATATTGTGATTCAGGGTATTTAGCATTCTATTCAGCAGGAAATGCAGTCTATTATAATGGTAATTATATTGATGACAATTGGAGTGCAGGAAAGTTTTATCCGAGTACAAACGGAAAAGTTGCATTAGGTGCAAGTGGTAATCGTTGGTACAGATTGTATTCCTCAAATGCTTCTAGTGAGTCTTCTGACGAAAGATTGAAAACAAATATTACTAACTTTGATGAAAGGTATATCAAATTGTTTGAGATGTTAGAACCGATTATGTATAACTGGATAGAACATTCAGAAGAAAATAAAGAGGCTGGATTGATTGCTCAAAAAGTTCAAGAAGCAATGAAAGAATGTGAAATCACCGATGAAGAGTTTGGGTGTATAGATTATTCAGGTGAAAAAGGATATTTGGGATTGATATATAGACATTTCTTTATATTAACGATGTATTATATACAATGCCAAAAGAATAATTTTGAAAAATATAAAGAAGATATAGAAAAACGCTTGAATAGATTGGAGGGATTACATGGTAACAATAACAATGAATGATGATTTTACATTAAATTGTGATACAAACATCATTCCAGCTCAACATAGTTCTAATATTTCTTTTAGGTTTGAAGTACCTGAAGAATATAAAGACGCTATTGTTGTGCCTGGATATATGTATTATGATGGATGTAGAAAAGTTGAAAGTGCCATTGATAATTATAGTAACGGGAACTTTACTTTACCAGCAAATGCCTTTTCTAAAGAGGGAATGCTAGCAATTGCTTTTGCAATAACAACAGGAGAAGAAACCATAACAACAACAATTGTAGAATTTGAAGTTAGAGGAAGTGTAAACACTTCTTTTTCTTTGCCTGATGAAACAGTTTGGCAAAATATGTTACAAAACTTTATGGAACAGTATATGACAAAGGTATATTCATCAATTATTGAGGACCTTATACAAAAGGAACAGGATCATTATCAGCACACTGAGGAATTGCAATTGAATGTGACAGGGCTTATAGACAATGTAAATGAAAAAATAGAAAATGGGGATTTCATTCCGAATTTACAAATCGGTACAGTAGAAAGCGGTGAAACAGCAAGCGCCACAATAACTGGAGAAAAAGATAATCCATTATTGAACCTTATTCTTCAAAAAGGAGAAAAAGGAGAGCCTGGTGATGTTGGTCTACAGGGTCCACCTGGACCAAAGGGTGATAATGGTGGAATGACAACACATATCGTTGATACATTACCAGAAAGTGGTGAAAGTACAGATATTTATTTTCTTACAGTAGGCGATAATTATATTCCATTCGTATTTGTTGAAGGGAAATGGATTACTTTCAGCACAGTACGACCAAAACAACTTTTGATTAACAACGATTTCCAAATAAACCAAAGAGGAAAAAATCAATACAATTTTAATTCAGAAACATTCGGATTAGACTGCTGGCAGCACCGACAAGGAAGTTATTATAACGCAATAATTGTTACGCAAATTGATGGTGGAGGTTGCCACGTTCAATTGGGTACAGATGCAGGAGCTGGATTAAGACAATATGTTGCATCTAGTGAATCGTGTTTGGGGAAACCATACACAGCAGTTATTAGCATCGATGGAGTTGTATATAAGGGAACTGTTAAAATGAGAACAACAAATGACCCTGATTATACAGGAGCTATCTCAAATGATAGGTTTAGTGTATTTGTGTTTTATGATGAAGCCAACAAGTATATTGTTTATTCATTGTGGGTCCCAGAAGGTAACAAAGAATTTGATATAAACTATGTTGACCTGTTTGAAGGCAATATTGTTTATCCTCATGTAAAAGAGGATTGTGCTATTGCTTTACAGGAATGTCAAAACAGAGTTATTGTATACAACGAAGTAATGTTACCATGTAATTTTTCTTACATCGACAAAAACTACGATAGCATCAGCGCCAATTTGTATTTACCAACTAATTTTAAAGGGCAACCTAATATAAGTTACGACACGAAAGAAATGAGAAGTCAGCACGGCGGAACAACATATACTGATTTCACTATAGCGGCTAAAAGATTATATGGTGTAAACATTATTAGAATAATCTGGAAAAAGGATAGTGGAACTTTTCCTGATACGATAAAAGATGCATATGTGTACGTGAAGAATTTAGTAATATCGTGTGAACTAACATTATAGAAAGGAGCTGATTATATGAGAGTGAGAGTAAGAATGATAAGAAAAAAGAACGAAATTCATGCCTTGAATGGCACTGTTATTGATTCATTAGAAAGCAACAGTGTAAAGGATGCTCCTTCTATAAACGTTGTAAATAAAGCACTTGCAACAAGAACCCTAGTGAAAAATGGGGACTTCAAATTGAATTTTGGTGGGAAAAGTGAGTATACACAAAAAGGTGAAAGTATATATAAATGGAATCTAGCTGGAGAACCATTTGATAGTACACTGACTGTAAATGATGATGGTACAATTACAATACAAAATAATTCAACTGCTAATTCATATTTTTCACAAAATATAAATATTTCAGGAAAACATATAGCGAATGTTAAAGTATTAAATATTGGTGGAACTTGTGAACTGTATTTTGGTGGTAACAGTGAGAATTTAAATTTAGATGTTGGTGAAAATAGGTTTTTATTAGATTCAAACGCTAATGAAGTAGGAATAAGATTAAGACAAAATTCATCTATAACACTTGAATACATTGATTTATTTGAAGGCAATATTGAATTACCTCATATAGAAGAAACATATCAGGAAGCATTTGAAAGATGCAAGAATGAAAATGGTTCTATTTATGTAGTGGATGTAGATGTAAACAATCTTAAATATTCTGGACTATATGTAATATCAGGAAATAACCAATTAAACACACCTAGTAAAGACATATGGTTTATAAGGGTTGAAGCTTCAACAAATGATAGAGTTATTCAATGGGCGACTATTGGTAGAGGTGGACAAACATATAACAGAAATTTATTAAATGGTACCTGGTCGGATTGGTTACTCATATGATCAAAGTTGGTTTTGATATTAAAGTTTAATAGATTAATTTCTTATTATAGAAAGTAAAAAAACAAATAAGTTCTCATGCCTATCTTTGATAGGCTTTTATATTTGATGAAAGGAAGAATAAAATGAAAAATTTAAATTATTTTGTAAGCACATTAGTAGGTGCTTTTTTTAGTTTCTTTGGAGTTTTAGCAATTCCATTGCTGTTACTTGTACCATGTAACATTATTGATTATTTCACAGGAATGGCAGCTTCAAAGATTGAGGGCAAGAAAATTGAAAGTAAGATTTCATTTCAGGGCATTGTCAAAAAAGTAACAATGTATGTATTAATCTTTGTCGGATTTGGTATTGATTGTATGATTAGCTATGTAACATCAACATTACATATTGATATGATGTTTCCGTTATTATTCAGTGCAATTGTTGCTTCATGGTTGGTTATTAATGAACTGATATCAATCACTGAAAATTGTGAAAAGATTGGACATGACATTCCTTTGCTTGCTCCAATTTTAAGATTTATTAAAAGTAAGATTGAGTCAACCGTAGAAATAGAAGAAAATGAAAATCATGAGTAGTCAAATGGCTACTCTTTTAAATTTAAAATATAGGAGGAAAAGAAAATGAGCTGTACAGTTAAACAGATTTTAAATGAAGCAAAAAAACATATTGGAATCAAAGAAGGAACTTCAGGACATCACAATATTATTGATACTTATAATTCTCATAAACCATTGGCAAGAGGTTATAAAGTCAAATATACTGATAACTGGTGTGCTACATTTATCAGTTTCTTAGCAATCAAATGTGGAGCTACTGATATTATTCCAACTGAATGTAGTTGTGGTCAAATGATTGAGTTAATGAAGAAAAAAGGCATCTGGAATGAAAATGATGATATCACACCAAAAGCAGGAGATATTATTATGTATGATTGGGATAAAAAAGATGGATGGCCAGAACATGTTGGTATCGTTGAAAAGGTATCAGGAAAGACTATCACAGTTATTGAAGGAAATAAGAACAATGCAGTAGGAAGAAGAACTATTGATGTTGGTAATGCCTCTATTAGAGGATATGGTCAACCAAAATACAAAAAAGAAGTTGAGTCATCTAAACCAGTACAAGAACAAAAAAACTATTTATCAAAAGGTGATAAAAACAATGAAGTAAAAACAATGCAAACAATGTTAATTGCATGTGGATATAGTTGTGGTAAATATGGTGCTGATGGTGAATTTGGAAGTGATACTGACAAAGCATTGAGAAAATTCCAAAAAGATAACGGATTAGAAGTTGATGGTAAGTATGGTACTAAATCAAAAGCTAATTTACAGGTAGTATATAAAAGTAAAACATCATTCTATTACAAGAAATATACAGGTAAATCAACACAGATTGATGTTGTATTAAAAGCAATTGGAGTACCTTCCAAATATTATGGTTCGTGGTTAAAGCGAAAAGCGATAGCTAAAAAGAATGGTGTTTCATTATATGTTGGTACATCAAACCAAAATATGAAATTAATTGAACTTGCTAAAAAAGGTAAGTTGAAAAAAGTATGAAAACAAAAGTAAAAATCAAAGAGGGGACTAAGAACCTTCTTATTGATGAAATAATGAATCATGAATGCACATATGAACTTGAAAAAGAACTCTATTATTATTGTGTCTTATCTACTGGATATGAAAGATTTGTGATTAAAAAAGAGAATATGATAAAACGATCTACTTCTTAATTGAGGTAGGTCGTTTTTTTGTTTTAATTATAAAAATATTTACGCCATATTTACACCACGAGACACATGAGCAATAAAAAAAGCCCTTAAATAGGGCGATTTTTTTAAATGGCGTCCACGAAGGGATTCGAACCCCTGACCGCACGCTTAGAAGGCGTGTGC
>CAJUJC010000087.1 GCA_910586805.1 uncultured Erysipelotrichales bacterium
ATGTAGAATATAAGAGTAATAATAGTCCAGATGGTACAAAAGAATATAAGTTTGCTCGTCGTACAATGACATTGACAGTAGAAGAAAGAAAATTCCCAACTGATTATCAATTACAAGGGCAAAAAGGACAAGAATTATCAACTGTTTCATTACCAGAAGGTTGGTCATGGCAAAATGGTCAAGTTATTTTGAATAATGAAGTAGAGAAACATAATGTAGTTCATAGTAGTGGTAAAGTAGTAGAAGTAAATGTAGAAGTTAGAGATTTCTCTAGGTTGAATAATCTTATTGATCAAGCTAAAGAAAAAATATTAAATCAAACTAATTATGTATCATCAACTATTGATGAGTTAAAAACAGTATTATCACAAGCAGAAGGAATGTTAAATACTTTTCCTGCTCAAAATCAAATAACATCAATGGAAACTCTTCTTCAAGATGCGATTGATCGTTTGCAATTATTGGCTGATAAGACACAATTAATAGCTTTATATGATGTTGTTAAAGAATATGATCAAACAAAATATACAGAAGATTCATGGAAAGTATTTGAGCAGGCTTTAAAAAATGCCAAATTAATTTTAGATGAAGAAGCTGTAACACAAAAAGAGGTTGAAGATATAACTCTAATACTTCAAAATGCTAAAAATGGATTAATGGAAAAGGATGATGAAGTAACAACTCCAGAAAAGCCAAAACCAGAAGAACCAGGTACTCCAGAAAAGCCAAAGCCAGAGGAACCAGGTACTTCAGAAAAACCAAAACCAGAGGAACCAGGTATTTCGGAAAATCCAGGCTCTGAAGAACCAACAACACCAATTATACCAATTTCTCCTAATCAACCTACAAGACCAGGTCAATCAATAACTCCAACAGTGAGACCAAATGTGGATGAAGAAACACCAGTGTCTGATGAAGAAACACCAGCATCTGATGAGGAAACACCAGTACTTGACGAAGAGACACCAGTATCTGATGAAGAAACAAATATCAAAGATAATGATACACCACAAGCTGGAACACAAAAAGAATCAGGATCAAGTATGATATTGATGGCTGGAGGAATTACTGTCTTAGTATTGTTAGGGTTCTTACTTGCTAAAAAGAAAAAAGCACAAGAATAAGATAATACTTTGAATAGGTTCATTAATATTGAAAAAGGAAAGTAAATATTGCTTTAAATATTAAATAAAGATAGAAGAGAGTTTAATAGGTAATTTAAAATCTGGCGAGATAGATTTTAAAAAGTTTTAAAACTTACACATAGGTGGAGATTTAGAACGAACCATTACCATTAAAGTAATGACGTGGTATGATAAAAGACCTACATATCATAATGTATGTGGGTCTTTATGATGTTAAATTCATTATATGTTTTATATTTTTATAAACGTATAAATTAAAAAGAGGTTGTATGAACTTGCTTTTAAAAGCTCGTTTGTTACAATCTTTTTTGTATAAAAAATCTTTTTGGTTATTCAATGATATTCATTCATATAGTAAAATTCTCTATTTTATGAAAAATAAGATTTTTTGATTTTATTAATTTGATTTTGCTTAAATGATAATGAGGAATGAACATATCTATTTAATGTTGTTGATATATTCGAATGTCCTAGTATTTCGCTTAATGATTTAATTTCTATTCCTATTTCTACACATTGTGTTGCATATGTATGTCTTAATGTATGAAAATTGGTAGAAAAATGATAATATCCGCATACTTTTTTAAATCTATACTGAATTGTTCTAGGATCAATCTTTTTTCCAATAGGAGATAGAATATAATCTTCATTATGATGAAAATAAATAGAATAATATTGTCGAAAATATTCAATAATGAATTTTGGAACAGGAACTTGTCTTTGTGATGACAAAGTTTTAGGCTTTAAAATCATTAATGATGTTTTGGTTGTAGACTGATCTTTATTTTCTAATCTTTGCAATGTCTTAGAAATAGTAATAATGCCATGTTCAAGATTTATATCTTTCCATTGCAATGCGCATATTTCTCCGATTCTTAATCCCCCATATAAAGCAAGTAATATAGATAGAGAAATAGAATTTATATGTTGAAAACAATATTCATCTAAACATGATATTTGATAGGATGAAAGAATTGTGGACTCTATTTTTTCATGAGATAATTTAATAAATTGAAAATCTATATGTTTAACTTGATACTTTATTTCTGCATATGTCAATATAGATTTAAGTAAAAATCTTATAGATGTTGTGGTACTATGTGAGTAATTCTTTTTATATTTTTCATTTAAATAATCAATAATTAATGTTTCGCTGATTGTGTCGATAGAATGTTTTTTAAAAAATGGATGGATTTGTGTTTCTATCAAATTTTTATATTTGATATATGTTGAATATTTGATAGATATTTGCTTAGAATATAACCATTCATTTGATATCATAATCATATCTTGAGTTTCATTATTCGTTTTCATTTGTGTTTCCTCCTTGACTTTATTCTAAATTAATAATTTATGAATAAAACTTCAAATAAAAAAGAAATAAGATAGATATAATTATCATATCTAATTTTAGAAATTGTAAGTAAAAAGTGGTGGACAATTCTTGTTGCTAACAAACATGCAATATTTATTTTTACTTAAAACAATCTTGTATGATATATGAAAAATATTTTTATCCCTTTCTATAATTTCTTTATTCATTGAATTTAAAAAAGTTAGATAATATTAGTAGTTAGATTACTGAGTATAACTGAGGGATGAATTCAAACAAACGAGTAGTTATATATTGTTAATACAAAGTAAAAAATAATAGCATATAGAGTGCATATTTTTATATATTTAATGTGAATTTAAAAATGACAATAAATATTATTTCTCTTATTTTGTAATATATAGAATAATTATCTTCACCATATTTTCACATAAATAAAATGAAAAAAAGAATACACTTATGGTTGGAATTTTGATATAGTATGTTAAAGGGGAGTGGTCATATGGATAAAATAGAAGTTGTATTTGTGACAGGAATGTCTGGAGCTGGTAAAACACAGGCAATGGCAACTTTTGAAAATATGGAATATCAATGTATGGATAATTATCCAGTTGCTTTGTTGAAAGAATTTGGTGATTTATTACGTACTTCAAATAAATATACAAAAATTGCCATGGCTGTCCCATTAAGAGATGCTATTTTTGCGATTAGAGTAATGTCTAATCTAGATTGGGTTGATTTAACAGTTGTTTTTTTGGATGCTGATGATAAAGTATTATTATCAAGATATAAACAAACAAGACGTACACATCCGCTAATGATTAGTAATCGTGCATCTACATTATTGGAAGCAATATCAATTGAAAGAGAGATAGCTGATCCTATTAGTAAACTTGCAAATATTGTTGTTGATACAACTTTGTTGAAACCAACACGTTTGCAAGACAAGTTAGAAATTTATTTTCATAAGGGAAATCAGGATACATTTAGGATTTCTTTTGTTTCATTTGGATATAAGCATGGAATACCCAAAGATGCAGATTTATTATTAGATGTTCGTTTTTTACCGAATCCATTTTATATTGAAGAATTAAGAAACAAAACAGGTAATGATAAAGAAGTCTATGATTATGTAATGGGGCAACCTGAAACAAAAGAATTTATTCAAAAAACAACACAATATTATGATTATCTTTTAAAAAAATATGAAGAAGAGGGTAAAATGCAAATGGTTATTGGTATTGGCTGTACAGGTGGACAACATCGTTCAGTGACATTAACAAATTACTTTGCTGATTACTATTCAAAGTTTTATCAGGTGTATCGCTGGCATAGAGATGCTAATCATTAGGAGGACTGGCAATGGTATCATTTTCAAGAGTTGTAAAAGAGGAAATTGTTTTTAATGATTTTGATCAATCTTGTGAAAAAGCAATTTTATGTGCAATGATTAAAATTATTGGAACTTTATCTTTAAGTCAATCAGGTTTGGCATTGACTTTACGTACAGAAAATGCCAAGATTGCCTCAAAACTCCATAAATTATTAAAAAATATTTATCAACCACATATTGAATTTATGGTGTCTAAAAAAATGAAACTGAAAAAAAATAATATTTATATATTAAAAGTTTCTAAAGCAAGAGAGATTTTAGATGATTTACATTTGATGCAAGGAATAGGGTTTCAAAGTATACCTGATGCTCACTTATTGCAAGGTGAAGATGAAAGACGTGCATATTTGGCAGGTGTTTTTCTATCTTGTGGAAGTGTCAATAATCCTGATACATCAAATTATCATTTAGAAATGAGTGTGAATGAAGAAGAATATGCTTCTTATATTGAACAATTAATGAATCATTATGAATTAAATGCAAAAATGATTAAAAGAAGAAATAAATATGTTATTTATTTAAAATCAGCTGAAAAGATTGGAGATTTTTTAAGAGCAATTGGAGCTAGTCAATCAGTTATGGATTTTGAAATGACTCGTATTGATCGTTCTATGGCAAACACTGTGAATCGTTGGAATAATTGTGATATTGCTAATGAGGTTAAGGCGATGAGTGCATCAAGTGCACAAATAGAAGATATTGCTTATGTAATGGATAAAATTGGACTTGAAATGTTAGATGATAAAACAAGACAAATTGCTATTTTACGATTAGAACATCCAGAATTAACATTGAATGAGTTGGCTGATGAATATTTTGAAGTCACAGGACAGACAATAAGTAAATCAGGACTACATCGTCGTTTTAAAAAAATTGAAGAAGAAGCTCTTAAACTCAAACAGATGGAGAATGATAAACTATGACAAACATTAATATAAGATTTGGTCAACGTGTGAAAGAATTACGTATTAAACAAAATATTTCACAAGAAGAATTGGCTTTTCGTTGTCAGTTGTCAAAGAATTATATTTCTGACGTTGAACGTGGAACCAGAAATGTTACTTTAAAAGTTATAGATAAATTTGCAAAAGGGTTTGAAGTTCCAGTTAGTTTTTTGTTTTTGTGGCATGATAAGTCATAAAAAAGTTCATTTATAGTTTATATTTGTCGTATAGACTATATGTATAAAAAGGAGACATAAAATGAGGTATGGATTTTTGTATTTTGTGAGTATTATATTATTAATTGTATTGGTTTTTAAAATTTTTTTACCTGTACTTTTGTTTTTGATTCTGACTTTGATTATCATTTATATGGTAAAAAAAATCTTTGGTAAAAAGAAAGAAAAAACAGTATATGAGAATACATATGAAGAAACATATTATCAACAAAATGTACAATCATCAGATCCTAATGTGATTGATGTTGATTACAAAGTTGTGGATGAAGAAGATAACACTCATTAGAGTGTTTTTTGAAATAAATTGGGAGGAATGAGTATGAATTGTCCTAGATGTCATCATGAGATTATTGGAGAGGAACAGTATTGTCCAAATTGTGGATATAAGCTTGTTAGGTGTTCAAATTGTCAACAACCATTAATGGAAAATGCAAAATTTTGTTCGCATTGTGGACAGGCACTTAATTCTGTGCAAAAAGAAAGTCAAATTGGTGGCTTTTATGTTCCTATTAATGATGAAGAATATATTATCAAAGAAAAAGAACATATTGATTTTAAAGAAGTTGAAGTTTCTAAAAAAGTCAATAAGCCAGTGATTGTTGTAAGTGTTATTGTTATGGTGTTATTGACTGTTGTATCATTGTGGTATATCAATAAAGTACAACCAAAAACTATTGTTGATGATAATACAAATTTGATTGAACCCGAAACTATGAAAATTGGTGGTCAAACTCATGAGTCTAGTTTGGTTGCGAATATTAATCAAGAGGGAAATACTTTTGTTTATAAAGATAAAGTTTATATGTGTGATGATAATGGTTATATTGTTTCTATGAATTTGGATCTTACTGAACAAAAAATAATTTTAAAAGAAAAAGCATCAAATTTGTATATTCAAAATGATATCATTTATTATTTGGATCAAAATCAGTTTTTATGTTCTATGAAACTTGATGGTAGTGATAAAAAGATTATTTATAATCAGGCTGTTTATTATATGCATATAAAAGAAGATAAAGTTTATTTTCAATTAGACAGTGAACAAGAAAAGATATATGTTTATGATTTGAAAACAAATCAAGTGACAAAAATTAATGATAGACGATCATATAATCTCAATGTTGTGGGTGATATGATTTATTATACAAGTACAGATGGTATTTATTGTATTGGTATTGATGGAAAAGGTGATAAGAAGTTAGTGAGTGAAAATTGCTATTCATTAATTTATTTCAATCAAAAATTATACTATTCAACATCTCAAAATCAAATTCAATGTTATGATACAAAAACACAATCCATTGAAGTTGTTGTTGAGGAAACAAGCCAATTATGTAATATAACTGAAACAGATATTTTCTATAAAACAACATCTGGATTAAAAGGATATAATTTCGATACAAAACAATCATATCATATTTATAATGGAAATGTTTCAACTTGTGAAGTTGTTGGAGATAAACTTGTCGTTTTAAGTGATTCTTATAATCAAAAATATAAAATTATTATGGATAAAGAAGGTGACCAACAACAAAGATTGTTTGTGGGTCAAGATGGAACAATTGTTTAAGAGCTTACTTAGGTAGGTTCTTTTTGTTTTTATGATTTCATTTCTATTAAACTATGTTATAATAATGCATATATTGTATAAAGAGGGATAGATATGTTAATTCGTGAAATTATAGAAGCAACACATGGGAAATTATTAAGTGGAAATTTAAATTATGATGTGAGGGGATTTACCCAAGATACAAGACAAATTCAAAAGGATGATATGTATATTCCATTGATTGGTGTAAGAGTTGATGGACATGATTATATTGAACAAGCTTTTGTGAAAGGAGCTTCATCCGTTATTACAGATAGAGTTATTGATTATCCAAGTAAAAATGTTATTCTTGTGGAGGATACTCTCAAAGCTCTAACTGCTATGGCAATTTATTTAAGAGAACATAGAGCTGTTAAGGTTGTTGGCATTACAGGAAGTGTAGGTAAAACAAGTACAAAGGATATGATTTATGCTGTTGTTTCTACTCAATATAAGACATTAAAGACATTAGGAAATTATAATAATCATATAGGTTTACCATTAACTGTTTTAAGATATCAGAATGAGGATGTTATGATTTTAGAAATGGGGATGAGTCATTTAGGTGAAATTTCTCATTTAACACATATTGCAAAACCAGATGTTGCTGCAATTACAAATGTTGGAACTGCACATATTGGTGAACTTGGTTCAAGGGAAAATATTTTAAAAGCAAAAATGGAGATTGTCGAAGGGTTAAATCAAGATGGAACTTTAATTATTAATGATGATAATGATATGCTTCATAATGTTTTTTGTGATCATGCTCATGTTGTTCGTGTGGGAATGGATAATGGTTCCTTAAGGGCAATAAATGTTGATTTAAGATTAGAAGAATCGTATTTTGATATTGATTATAAAGGGCATATTTATCATGTTCATGTTCCTGTATCAGGTGAGCATTTTGTATATAATGCACTTATTGCAATTGGTGTTGGATTGTCTTTAAATATTTCTATTGAAAAGTGTATCGAAGGCATTGAACATTTTGAACTTACAAAGAATAGAATGGATATGTTGGAATTGGCGCAGCATATTAAGTTAATCGATGGGACATATAATGCAAATGTGGATTCTATGAAATCAAGCTTAAATGTTTTGTCACAATATGAAAATAGGAAAATTGCTGTTTTGGCTGATATGTTGGAAATGGGCGATTATGAACAAGTTTTACATGAAGAAGTTGGAAGATATGTTGTAGAAAAAAATATTGATGAATTATTATGTGTAGGTAAAGCAAGTGCTTATATTGTTCAAAAAGCACAATCATTAGGGATGAAAAATGCATATCACTTTGAAGACAATGAGTCTTTAATTGTATATTTGAATGAGTTGTTAGAAAGTGAAGATGTTGTGTTATTAAAAGGATCAAATGGAATGCATTTAAAAGAAGTTGTTGATGCATTAAAGGAGAGAAAGAAAATGAAGAGATTACTTGTCGTTTGTGGAGGACAATCAAGTGAACATATTGTTTCAAGAATGTCTTGCACATCTGTTTTAAAGAATATTCATAAAGATTTATATGATATGACAGTGGTAGGTATTAATCAAGAAGGTAATTGGTATATATTAGATCAAAATCAAGATGACTTTGCAAAAGAGAATTGGCTAGATAATGCGATTATGGTTGAAGATATTTATGGATTGATTCAAAATTATGATGTTGTATTTCCTGTTCTTCATGGAAAATATGGAGAGGATGGAACAATTCAAGGAATGTTGGAAATGGCTCAAGTTCCTTATGTTGGATGTAGGGTTTTAGGGTCTAGTGTTTCTATGGATAAGATTTATACAAAGAAAATCTTGGACACAGTAGGTATTCCACAAGTTAAATCATTATATGTGAAAAAGAGGTATGATGGAAAATTTGTTATTGTTGATAAGCAATTTAATGAAACAGACAATATTGTTGATGTTGTAAAAGAAGAGTTAGGCTTTCCATGTTTTATGAAAGCAAGTCGTTCAGGTTCAAGTATGGGATGCTATCGTGTTGATTATGAAGAAGATTTTATGGATAAATTAGAAGAAGCATCACAATTTGATAGTCATATTGTGATTGAAGAATGTATTGATTGTATTGAATTGGAAACAGCGGTTTTAGGAAATGACGATCCTGTTGTTTCAAGAGTGGGACAAATTATGCCACATGGTGAGTTCTATACTTTTGAATCTAAATATGAAGATGAGGAAAGTAAAACTTGTATCCCAGCATTGGTTGATAAAAATATTCAAGAAGAAATTAGAGCCTATGCATTAAAAGTGTTTAAAGCGATTGATGGACATGGATTATCTCGTGTGGATTTTTTCTTGGATAAAAAAACAAATAAGATTTATTTGAACGAAATTAATACAATGCCTGGATTTACAAAAATTTCTATGTATCCTCAATTGATGGCTGATTATGGTATAGAATACAGTGATTTGATTGATAAGTTAATTGAATTAGCATTTGATAAATAATGGAGATAGTTAAGAACTATTTCCATTTTTGAGCTATAATTCATAAAAAATAACTTTTTTTCATTATTTAAAAGAAAAATAAGAAAAAAACATGAAT
>CAJUJC010000088.1 GCA_910586805.1 uncultured Erysipelotrichales bacterium
CTATGTCCCTGAACTTCATAAAACTTCAGCAAGTTTGACATTAGAAGAAAAAAATCAATACTCACATCGTGCAAAAGCACTAAAAAAACTATATGAAATATTAAAAAGTAAGCCATAAAGACTTACTTTTCTTTTACGAGTTCAATGGCTTCTTTGCCACTTATTTTATCTATGTTTAAATCTAACATATGAAGTCCTGTTATATGATTATCAAGATTTTCAAGATAATTTTTTGTATCATTTATACAATATTTTTCAATCAGATATTTCAACGCTTCTTTTTTTGTTTGATGATTTTCAATAATAGAAATCGTACCAAATGCAATAACACTTCTAAAATATGTTGTATACTCATCACTAACGATTTGATCTTTATCAATAACACAAAAAGATACTTTGTTATGATATTGAATGGCTTCTATTTTATGTCCTGTTTTAGCACAATGAAAGTATAAATGATTATTGTGATAAACATAGCTTATTGGTAATGCATAGGTATAACCTTCATTATCTAATAATGATAAAACACCTGATGTATTTCTTTTTAAAATTTCAATATTTTTCTCTTGGGATAGTTGTTGTTTAAAACGTCGCATTTTTTTCATGGAATCACCTCATTTATATCATAGCATATTGGTATGAAGAATACAAAATATTGTTTCTAAATGGTATGTATTGTGGTAAAATACAATACAGTTAATGGAGGTTAGGAAAATGAATCATATTGTATTAGTACACCCAGCAATTCCTCAAAATACAGGAAATATTATGAGAACTTGTGTTGCAACATATACAAAACTACATATTATTAAACCAATGGGATTTTCTTTAGATGATAAACATATGAAAAGAGCTGGTTTAGATTATATTAAAGATTTGAAAATGGAAATATATGAAGATTGGAATGATTTTGTAGCTAAAAATCAAGGACAATATCATTTCTTCACAAGATATTCTAAACTTTGTTATAGTGACCAAAGTTATACATCGGATCAAGATCAATATTTTATTTTTGGACATGAACATGATGGAATACCTCATGATATATTAAAAGATCATTTAGATGAATGTGTTCGTATTCCCATGGATGGAAATGCGAGAAGTTTAAATTTATCAAATTGTGTTGCAATTGGTATATATGAAGCTTTACGCCAACAAGATTTCAACAATCTTTCTAAAGTAGAGGTACAAAAAGGTGAAGACTTTATTTACAATGAATAGAAAAAGAGATGTTTTCTTAAGTATTGTTTTAAGTTTATTTATTATTTCTTTAGCTATTTGTTTCACAGTTTTTTTTAAACAACTTTATTATTTTGATATTGAGTTTTTAAATATTTCTAAAGATACTGGTTTGTCTTCAAGTCTTTTAAAAACAAACTACGATATATTGATTCAATACCAAAGTCTTTTTTATAGGGGAGATCTATATTTACCAAATTTTTCTATGTCAGAATTTGGACGAATACATTTTGTAGAAGTTAAGAGGATTTTTGAAATTATTCAAATTTTATGTATAACAACAGGGTTGATTTCTTTATTTATGATTTTTAAAAATATCAAAGATAAGGAATATCGTTATTTAAGATTAACATCTATTTTAACAGTAGGACTTCCAACGATATTAGGGATGCTTGCAAGTATTGATTTCAACAAAGCATTTGTCATCTTTCATAAAATATTCTTTAGAAATGATTATTGGATATTTGATGCAACCACTGATCCCATTATTATGGCATTGCCTGAAACTTTTTTCATGCATTGTTTTATGCTGATTATTTTACTTATTTTATTAGGAAGTACTGTATGTTATGCTATATATAGAAAAAAGAGACAAGATATTTTAGCATAAAAAAGATTGGTTACAAAATACCAATCTTTTTAAGTTCTTCTTTTAAATTGACTTTATATCCAAGATGAATGCCTTGGATACCAAAATCTTCAGCAGCTTTTATATTTGCACACATATCATCAATAAAAATACAATCCTCACCTTTTAACTTATATCTTTTTAACAGGATTTCATAAAAACGTGGATCAGGTTTAATCATATGTTCGTGAGATGAAATTGTTGCTCCATCAAATAATCGAAAGAATTCATATTTATTCAACATTTCATTAATGGCTTCATCATGAAAATTTGATAACAAATATAAAGGATATCCTTTTTCTTTCAATTCATAAACAACTTGAACGTTATCTTCAATTGGTGTCATCATATGTGTCCAATGTTTTAAAACAAAATGAATTTCTTCTTTATAATGAGGATTACGTTTTGAAAATATATCAATAACCTCATTAATTGTTAAATTTCCTAAATCAAGTTCAATCCATTCATCACTAGAAAAGATAATTGTCATTAAATCACCTTTTGTTTTTTCATCATAATATTGATCTAAATATTCATCAGGTCGAAATAATAATAAAACATTTCCTATATCAAAAATAATATTTTTCATAAAATAAATCTCCATTCATAAACAATTAACATGCATTAAGTTATATTACAGAACAATTCATAAAATGATTTTATACAATCAAAAATAAAATCATATTCAAATATCTATTCTTTAGAGTGTGATAAAGAATTAAAGAGAATATTTAGAAATATGTTGCTTAATAGCCATAAAAGATTTTTCACTAATATCATGTTCAATTTTACAGGCATCCTCAGCAGCAGTTTTTTCATCGATTCCTAGTAACATAAGAGCTTTTGTGAGTGTTGTATGTCTATCGTAGATTTTACTTGCAATATCGTTTCCAGCTTTTGTAAGAGTAATATAACCATCTGAATCTACCAAAATATAATTCGCTTTTTTTAATAAACCAACGGCACGACTGATGCTAGGTTTAGAATATCCCATATATTCAGCGATATCTAAAGATCTAACATGAGAATTTTTTTGATGTAAAATGTATATTGTTTCAAGATACATTTCTCCTGACTCATTTAATGACATATATAACTTAACCTCCATAGAGTAATGATATTTTTATATTAGCATATACAAATCTAAATAACAATACAAAGAAATTGTTTTAAAAGTATTGACAATAACAAGAAAAAAATGTATGATTTCAATAGTTAGCAAACGCTAACCATGTTTAAGTTTTGTAGTTAGCTATTGCTAATTAATGTTGTTTTAATGAAATAGATAAAAAAGGAGTGATGTTTATATGACTTTAAAAGAGGCTATTGAAGGTAAGGAGTACGTTATTCAAGATATTCATACTGATGATGAAGAATTAGATTCTTTTTTATTCTCACTGGGTTGTTATAATGGTGAGGTCATTCGTGTTGTTTCGCATTTAAAAGGGGGCTGTATTGTTTCTATCAAGAATAGTAAATATAATATTGATTATCAATTGGCTGAAGTGATTATTATCTAAAGGATAAAACAAACTTCAATTTATTTTTAATTGCGAGTTAGCATATGCTAACAATGTTGTGGCGTTTGATTATAAAGCTGAATATAAGGAGGAAAATATGATGAGAATTGCTTTAATAGGAAATCCAAATTCTGGGAAAACAACAATGTATAACGCTTTGACAGGGAGAAGCGAAAAAGTTGGTAATTGGGCTGGGGTAACTGTAACGAAGAAAGAAAATTTAATCAAGAAGGCTTATGCAAAAGAACTTGAGTTGATTGCTGTTGATCTTCCTGGTGCTTATTCTATGTCTCCTTTTACAAATGAAGAGAGTGTTACAAGTTCATATGTAAAGAAAGAAAATCCTGATGTTATTATTAATATTGTTGATGCAACAAATTTAAGCCGTAGTTTATTTTTTACAACACAACTTTTAGAATTAGGTATACCAGTTGTTGTTGCATTGAATAAGAGTGATTTGAATGAGAAGAAGGGGATAAAAATAAATGCTTTATTATTATCTGAAAAATTAGGCTGTCCAGTTGTTAATACTATTTCTACATCTTCTAAGGGATTAAAAATGCTTATAGACAAGGCAGTTATACAAGCAAAAAAAATACAAAAGGCACCATATGTTCAAGACAAAATTGACTTAGCAGATAAGCAGACTGTAAAGGCAGCTGATCGTAAGCGATTTGAGTTTGTGAAACAAGTTGTTAAAGAAGTTGAAAGTCGTGAAATTTTGACGAAGATGAGGAGTTTTAGTGATAAAATAGATGCTATTATAACGCATCAGTGGGTTGGTATTCCTATTTTTATAGTTGTTATGTTTTTGGTTTTTCAAATATCTCAAGTTTGGCTAGGAACACCTCTTGCAGACTTATTAGTAGGATGGTTGGAAGAATTTCAAAATGAAGTGAGATTATTTTTAGGAGATGCAAATCCATTATTACTTTCATTACTTGTTGATGGTGTTATAGGGGGGGTTATAGCAGTTGTTGGATTTTTACCACTTGTTATGATTATGTATTTCTTTATTGCTTTACTTGAAGATTGTGGGTATATGTCTCGTGTTGCAGTCGTTCTTGATCCTATTTTTAAGAAAGTAGGGCTTTCAGGTAAATCCGTCATTCCTTTTGTTATGACTATTGGTTGTGCAGTGCCTGGTATAATGGCAAGTCGTACTATTCGTAATGAACATGAACGTAGAGCAACTGCTATGTTAGCGCCTTTTATACCTTGTGGTGCAAAAATTCCTGTTGTTTCTTTATTTGCTGGTGCTTTTTTTGATGGTGCAGGCTGGGTGAGTACACTTATGTATTTTTTAGGAATTATTTTTATCTTTGTTGGTGCGTTGCTAGTGAATAAAATAGTAGGATATCATACAAAAAAATCTTTCTTCATTATTGAAATGCCTGAATATAAAGTGCCTTCATTTTGGGAAGCGTTGAGAACAATGTATGCACGAGGGAAATCATATGTAGTGAAAGCAGCAACGATTATTCTTCTTTGTAATACAGTTGTTCATGTTATGCAAACATTTACTTGGGATTTACAAGTAGCCCAAATAGCTGATGCTTCAATTCTTGCATCTGTATCTTCTGTATTTGCTTATGTTTTACTTCCTCTTGTTGGTGTTTTAAGTTGGCAACTTGCAGCTGCTACTGTAACAGGGTTTATTGCTAAAGAAAATGTCGTGGGTACACTGGCAGTATGTTTTGTAGGTCTTGAAAATCTTATTGATACAGAAGAATTGGTACTTATGGAAAATGCAGGGGTAGAAGTCGCTGGTGTGATGGCAATCACAAAAGTTGCTGCTTTAGCTTACTTGATGTTTAATCTTTATACACCACCTTGCTTTGCAGCAATTGGTGCTATGAATGCTGAAATGAAAAGTGCAAGATGGGTTTGGGGAGGCATTGGTCTTCAATTAGGAACAGGTTTTACTATATCATATTTTGTGTATACTATTGGAACTTTACTTACTGCTCCAGATTCTCTTAATGTACAAGCAGCTTTTGTTGGTTTGTTTGCCATTATCATGATGATTTTTATTGTTGTTTTTATGATATATCGTTCTAAAAAGAGAAATAATAGCCAATATAATCTAAGTGGTGTAAAACAAAAAAGTTATATAATGGAGAAGTAATTTATGGAAAATTTTATAATTATTATTGTTTTATTATGTGTGATAGGGAGTATTGGATATTACTTGTATCAAATAAAAAAACAAGGTCAAACATGTATTGGGTGCCCTTGTTCAAAACAGTGTTCTAGTAAACATTGTCATCATTGTCAAGATATGAAACAATTTTATGGAGATAAAGTAGGTTAAATAACTATGTAATATAAAAAGAATACCTTTGATTGTATAGGGGTATTCTTTTATTCTGCAATTATCTAAAATTTTTATATTATTTATCAAAGAATGTTAAAACTTCAAAATGAGCTTGTGGATGATCACATGCTGGACATTTTTCAGGAGCTTCTACACCTTCAAAAATAAATCCACAGTTATTACATTTCCATGTTACAACTTCATTATTTTTAAACATAGTTCCATTTTCAACTTTCTTTAATAAATGTAAGTATCTATCTTCATGAAATTTTTCAGCTTGAGCAATATTTCTAAAAATTTCAGCGATTTCAGGGAATCCTTCTTCATCAGCAACTTTTGCAAATTCAGGATACATTTGAGTCCATTCTTCATTTTCTCCTTGAGCTGCAGCTTTTAAACATTCAGCAGTTGTTCCAAGCATAACAGGGAAGTTCCCTTCAGTATAAACTATTTCTCCCTTTAACTCAGTATTTAATAATTTCATTAATCTTTTTGCATGTTCTTTTTCTTGATTAGCAGTTTCTTCAAAAATTTTAGAAATTTGAACATATCCTTCTTTTTTAGCAATTGAAGTATAATAAGTATAACGATTTCTTGCTTGAGATTCTCCAGCAAAAGCATGGATTAAGTTATGAGCAGTTTTTGTGTTTTTTAATGTAGGCATTATAATGCCCTCCTTTCATTAATTTTTCTTTAAACAATTGTGACATTCTCCATGGAATAATATCTCAGCACTATCGATCAGCATATCACAATTATCTTGGACCTGTGTAATAAGTGGTGCAATTATTTCTTCATTTAAGAAAATATCTTCTATCACTCCACACTTATCACAAACCAAATGATAATGAGGTGTTATTCTTGCATCAAAATGAATAGCACCATCTCCAATATCTAATTTTAGAATTTTGTTTTGACTAGCAAGCAAATTTAAATTCCTATATACAGTTCCTAAACTAATATCTGGAATCACTTTCTTAACTTGCATATAAATATCGTCAACATTTGGGTGAGTACAATCATTTTTTAAAATTTCATAAATTGTCTCTCTTTGTCTTGAATATCTTAATTTTTTATCCAATGACAACACCTCCTTATTAATAATGGTTACTATTATAATAACATATTGAAATATAAAATAAAAGAAAGTTTTTATAATATGTTAGAAAAAGTATAAAACAATCCAACAAAGTAGAAAAGAACATAATCCATGGACACACCTATCTTTAAAATATGTTGAAAAAGAATAAGGTATATTTTCTAAAATATTATCTACTTGCATAAGTACTGATATTCCTGAGAAAGATAAAAAGAAGCAAATGAAGGGATAAACGAAGAAAGATTGATGTTTTAAGAGTTGAATAGAACCAGAACTAAATTCTAAGATACCTTGAATAATCCCAAGAAGAAAAGGATCTTGAATAAAAAAATGTAAACTATAACCAACAAATTGAAATACAAGCATATAACCTAAAATAAAAATAAAGGCATTTAAAGAAGATAAAATGCTTTGTTTTAAACTTTCTACAAATGATTTGTGTGGATTTCTAAGATGATAAATAACACGTTCAAATGGCATAAATTCAATAGGTTCTTTGTAAAAAAAAGCTTTGATTAAACTTGGAGTAATATGACATAGATAAAGGAGAATAGCTGTTTTTGTTGGAAGATGTAAGGATATAAATATGAAACTTAATGATGAAAAAGAGGCTATGGATAATAAATGTTGTAATTGTTGAATGTTGATATAACCAAGTTCATAAGATTCTTTAATGATTTTAGCATTTGTAGGATAACCACAAAAAAAAGATACAAAATAAAGAGAGGACATATGTGGAGATAGGTGAAATAAAGGTGTGAATATAAATTGTATAAAATAACTGAGTAATTGAAATAAACCTAAAGATAAACATAATGAAATGAGAATCATAAAGGGTAATAAAGAAGGAAGAAGGTTAGAAAAAACAATTTGAATAACATTCATAGAGAGTTTTACAATTTGAAACATATTAAGAAAAGAAAAAATAGTTGTAAATAAAACTAAACATAATGTAAAATAGTAGTTAGCTTTTTTCATAAGAGCTCCTTATAACGAAGAGAGGTGAGAATGTGAAGGCAATATTAGTTGGTGTAGAATATCAATATATGGATTATGATTTAGATGTATCAATTAAAGAATTAAAAGATTTGGCTTATGCATGTGATATAGAAGTGAAAGATGTTGTTGTGCAAAAGTTATCTCAAATTTCTTCTCAATATTATATTGGGAAAGGTAAGGTTAATGAGATTAAGGAATTATTGGAGAGTGATGATATTGTTATTTTTAATGAAGAATTATCTCCTTTGCAAGTGAAGAATTTAACTGATGCTTTCAATGTTGAGGTGAGTGATCGCAGTGACTTGATTTTAAGAATTTTTGAATCTCGTGCTCAAACAAAAGAAGCAAAATTACAAGTTCAAATTGCAAGGCTTCAATATATGCTTCCTCGTTTGGTAGGAATGAAAGAAGAGTTATACTCGCAACAAGGTGGTTCAGGTTTTAGAGGTCGTGGTGAAAAACAAATTGAGTTAGATAGGCGTGTTATACATAGACAATTGGTAACTGCACGTAGGGAATTGGCAACGATTGTCAAACAAAGACAAACACAACGTCGTTTAAGAAAGAGGAATGGGCAAAAGGTTGTATGTTTGGTTGGATATACGAATAGTGGAAAATCATCTTTATTGAACGTATTTACAAATAAAAAAGTATTTCAGAAAGATATGTTATTTGCTTCTTTACAAACGGCTTCAAGACAAGTGCTTCTTAAAGGACATTATCCTATTGTGATGAGTGATACAGTGGGTTTTATAAACCAATTACCACATCATTTGGTTCTGGCATTTCGTTCTACATTAGAAGAAGTGAAAGAGGCTGATTTGCTACTTCATGTGATAGATGCATCTTCACCTTATCATGAACAACAAATTGAAACAACGAAACAAGTATTAGAATCTTTGGGAGTGAAAGATACTCCAGTTATTTATGTTTATAATAAGATTGATTTAAACCGTTATCCATTCTTACAACCAGAAAAACCTTATATTTATACTTCAATAAAAGATAATGTTAATATCAACGAATTAGAAGATATGGTGGTTCAAGTCCTCTTTAAAGATTATGAAGTTATTGAAATGATTATTCCATATGATGATGGAGGAGTTTATCAAAGATTGAAACAAAAGTATGAGGTCTTTAAGGAAGAGTATTTAGATAATGGTATTTATATTTCTTTATTTATTGATAAAAGAGAAAAGTCTTTATATGAAATGTATATATTTAGAAATGTGAATTAAGAGCGTAATGCTCTTTTTTTGATATAAAGTAAAAAAAAATAACTTTTTTTCATTATTTAAAAGAAAAATAAGAAAAAAACATGAATAT
>CAJUJC010000089.1 GCA_910586805.1 uncultured Erysipelotrichales bacterium
AAAAAACAATGTTATCAATATGATAAACATTGTCTTTTTAACTCTATTTCTATTTATTTTATGCTCTTAATTCAGCATGGTATTGTTTTTTCATTTCTTCTAAGATATTTTCCATAGCATCATTAATTGTTGCTTCATCCAAAGTTTTTGTAGGATCTTGGAATGTCAAATTAATAGCTACTGACTTCTTACAAGCATCAATACGTTCACCAACATAAACATCAAAGATTTGTGCTTTAGACACTAAACGTTTTCCTGCTTTTTGAATAGCTTTAACAACATCATATGTTGGAATATCTTTATCCATAACCAAAGCAATATCTCTTGTAACTGATGGATATTGTGGAATAGCAGTATATTTTAATGCTCTTGTTTTTAAATTCAATAAAATAGATAAATTTAATTCAACAACATATGTTTCACCTTTAACATTATACTTTTTAGCTTTTAAAGGATGAATTTGTCCAACAACACCTATAATATCTTTACCCATTTTAATATATCCACTTCTACCAGGATGGAAATCTTTATTATCGTTTTCAACTCTTACAAATTGATAACGTGATTCCTCAATACATAATTTCTTAAATAAAGTTTCTACAAACCCTTTCACTAAATAGAAATCTACTTTTTGATTTATTCCAATCCAAGGAACACTATGATAAATACCATTACATGCTATTGTTAATGTTGTGATTTCTTCACTTGAATAAGTATTAGCAATTTCAAACACACATACATCTTTATTTGCATGAGCTTGGTTATAATTAACAACCTGTAACAATGAAGGAATTCCCGATTTTCTTGTCACACTTCTTTCTTCACCTAAAGGTGACATCAATGCTATTGTATCATCTTTTGAATGAAACAAATTAAAATCATTAACAGTAGAAGGAGATGTTAATGTATAAGTTAATGTTTCATGTAATCCTAAGTCTACCAATACATCTCTTATAAATCTTTCATTCTTTTGTTTTGGTGTTAAATTTCCTTTTGTCATTTCCATATATGGTAATGTAGAAGGAATATTGTCATAACCATAAATTCTAGCAACTTCTTCAATCAAATCAGCAGCCATTGTTATATCATTACGATAAGAAGGTACAACAACTTCAAAAGTTTCTTCTTTTAATTTATAAGTAAAACTTAAGCTATCAAAGATATCTTTTATTTCCTCAACAGTAATCAAAGTCCCTAATAATCCATTAATTTGATCTTTTGAAACAGCAACAATCTTTTCTTCAACATTTAATTTTGTAGAAACTGTTTCATAAATTTCCTTAGCATCTGCTAATTGTACCAATAAATCAGCACAACGATCTAAAACATTTAAACTATTTGCAGTGTTAATCGCACCTTTAATATAGTGTTGAGATGCATCTGTTAATAAATTCAAACGACGTGCAGTTCCTCTTAAAGTTACACCGTCAAAAGTTGCTGCTTCAATAACAATATTAACCGTATTTTCATCAATCTTTGTGTCATTACCACCCATAACACCAGCAACACAACCAACACCATGATCAGTAGAGACAATAATATCCTCTGGTAAGATTTCATATTCATTACCATCTAACATCACTTCTTTTGTATTCAAACCAGTTTTAATAACAAAAGATTTATCTTTTAACTTATCATAATCATACATATGAATAGGTTGTCCAGTTTCAATCATCACATAGTTAGAAATATCAACAATATTGTTAATTGGTTTAATACCACTAGCTAACAAGAAATTCTTTAACCAAACTGGTGATTCTTTAGTGACAACATTTTTCACTAACTTTGCTCCAAAGAATGGGCATAACTCAGTTTCAACAATCACTTTAATATCACTTTTTAATTCATCATATTTTTTGATTTCAGGTAATTTCACTTGTCTTTTTAAAACAGCAGCCACTTCATAAGCTAATGAAGTCATAGCCATACAATCACTTCTATTTGGAGTTAAACCAATTTCTAAAATAGTATCTTTTAATCCTAAATATTCTAATGCTTCTACACCTATTGGTGCATCTTCATCACACACATGAATACCTGCTTTATCTTCTTCTTTTAACAAACGTTGATCTAAACCAAGTTCAGCAATTGAACAAATCATACCATTTGATTCAACACCACGAACTTTACTTTCTTTAATCACAAAACCTTCACCTAAATCACAGCCAGGTAATGCAACAATAACTTTTTGCCCTGCCCCAACATTTGGTGCACCACAAACAATTTGTCTATCATTTCCTTCACCTACATCAACCTGACATACATTTAAATGATCACTATCAGGATGAGGGATACAATCTTTTACATATCCAATAACTAACTGAGTTCCTTGTGCTAATTCATGAACCCCTTCTACCTCTAAACCAATACGTGTAATTTTTTCTGCAAGATCTGCAGGATTTTGATCTTGGATATCAACATATTCATTTAATAATTTTAAACTTGCTTCCATATTCTCCTACCCCTTTCTTGCAAATTGATTTAAGAATCTTAAATCATTATTATAGAAATCTCTAATATTATCAATACCATATTTCAACATAGCCACACGTTCTAATCCAATACCAAATGCGAATCCTTGATAAACATGAGGATCAAAACCACACATTTCTAAAACTCTAGGATTAACCATCCCAGCACCTAAAATTTCAATCCATCCCGTATGTTTACACATTGGACATCCTTTTCCTTCACAGTTATGACAACTAATATCAACTTCAACACTTGGTTCAGTAAATGGGAAATAAGATGGTCTTAAACGAATCTTTCTTTTTTCACCAAACATCTTTTTCGCAAATGTTTCCAATGTCCCTTTTAAATCAGCCATTGTTACATTTTTATCAATAACTAATCCTTCACATTGCATAAATTGATGAGAATGTGTCGCATCATCATCATCTCTACGATAAGTCTTACCAGGACAAATTACTTTAATAGGTCCTTTTCCATTAGCAGCTAACATAACATGAGCTTGTACTGGTGAAGTATGGGTCCTCATTAATGTATTTTCATCAATATAGAAAGTATCTTGCATATCTCTTGCAGGATGACCTTTTGGCAAATTCATCAACTCAAAGTTAAAATGATCAGTTTCAACTTCAGGTCCTTCAGCAATTTGATAACCCATCCCTAAAAATAATTCTTCTAAATCATTTTTTACAACTGATAATGGATGTAAGCTCCCTAATGGTAAGGCTGTACTTGGTAAAGTAATATCAATATTTTCAGTTTGTAATTTTTCATTCATTTCAGCTTCTTCAAGTTCAACTTTTTTTGTTTCAATACCTTGAGTAATCTCTTGTTTCACTTTGTTTGAAACCTGTCCAAAAGCAGCTCTTTCTTCTGGTTGCATATTTTTCATAGATTTCATTGCAGCTTGCATCGGACCTTTTTTCCCTAAGTACAAAACCCTAATGTCATTTAAATCTTTTAATGAAGAACATGCAGAAATTTTCGCAAGAGCTTCTTCTTTAATCTTTAATAATTCATCCATAAAATCCTCTCCTTTAAAAAAATAAAAAATCGTTCCACATAGGAACGATTATAATCGCGGTACCATCCTAATTCATAACAACAGTTATGCTCTTTATTCACAATAACGCAGTGTATACGGCGATGATTAGTCGCACTCCAAGGTGAATTCAATAAATGCCTTGTAAGGAAATTTCTCAGCTATCATTTCCCTCTCTTATACAATTTCTTTACCTACTTATCCTTATCTTCGTGTTCAAATGATATTATATCCAAAAGCCCCTTGAATTACAAGTCTTTTTTATTTAACTTCTCCAATGCATTTAGATATGTCTTTCGATTTTTAATACATTTCTATTTTTCACCTAAATTGAAAATATTCAATATCTCGTTATATTTCATTTAATATCTATAACATTCATTATACAATACAAAACGAAAACCTTTTAAAAGGCAATTCATTATAAAAAATTTTAATCATTTGTATAATTGATTATCTTATAAATTTCTTTTTTCAAATAAATATTTACAATATAAATAATTTGATATAAAATATAAAGTACAGATGATGTTTATCATTGACCATATTTCAAAAATTGAATAAAGTCTTTGTGGCAGGGTGTAATTCCCTACCGATGGTTAAAGTCCATGACCCGCTATGGCGGCTGATCTGGTGAAATTCCAGAACCGACGGTAAAGTCCGGATGAGAAAAGACATTTTCTGTATGCGACCTAGACATTTTTGTGTAGGTTATTTTTTTTGAAAGGGTGAAGAGAAAATGAAAAAAATGAATGTAAAGCAATTAACGACAATTGGAATATTGTCAAGTTTATGTGTGATTTTAAGTATGTTTGCTTATTTTCCACTTGTTCCTGCAGTGCCATGGTTAAGTTATGATCCAAAGGATATTGTCATTGTTATTGGTGGCTTTATTTATGGACCTTATGCAGCATTTTTTATGAGTGCTATTGCATCACTATTAGAAATTGTTTTTAAGGGTGGAACTCTCATTGACGTTTTGATGAATGTGATTTCTACTTGTGCTTTCGCTTGTATAGCTGCTTATATTTACAAGAAAAATCATACAAAAAATGGTGCGTTAATCGGTTTAGTGTGTGGGATTTTATGTACAACTGCATGTATGACAATATGGAACTATATTGTCACTCCAATTTATTATCAAATGCCTAGAGAAGCAGTTGTTTCAATGTGGTTACCTGGAATCGTTTTATTTAATCTATTAAAAGCAGGAATCAATGCTGGTGTGACACTTTTCTTATATAAAAGTGTTGTAACTATTTTAAGAAGAACAAATTTAGTTGAAAAAGGAAATAGTCATCAAAAAGCAGGATCAACATTCATTGTTTTAGGGTTATTCATAACTGTAACACTCATATGTATCGTATTATCAATTCAAGGTATTATTTAGGAGGAAAAAAGATGGAATTTCAAGAAGCAAAAGATTATTTATTTCAAAAATTAGCACCATCAAAGATTATGGCGCTAGCATCAAGTGTTCATAATCATGTGATGGTTAGAAATGTAAGTTGTCTCATTTATGATGAAGCAATTTATTTTAAAACAGATAAAAATTTTAGAAAGACAAAGCAATTGTATGAAAATCCAAGAGTTGCTTTATGTTTTAATGGAATACAAGTTGAGGGAGTTGCAACAATCAAAGGATTAGTTGTTGATGAACCAGAAAGAAAATTTGAAACACTATATCAAAAATACTTATGGGGAAGCTATAATGCTTATAGTCATGAAGATACTGAAATTTTAGTTGAAGTGAAACCTGTATTTGTTGAAATTTGGGATACTGATGATAAGAATAAAGCTTTTCAAATTTTTATTGACTTCGATACTCAAAAGGTTGAATATAAAAAATATGATGAATAAATTCCTAGAAATAGGGATTTATTTTTATTTTCTTATCATTGTATAACTTCTCATTTGAAAATTGATATTCTTTCATTTTTATTAATCTATTTTTTATCATCTGAAATAAAAATCAGTTTTATAAAAATAAAAAATGATGAAATTGATTTTATTCATCATCTCTCGTCTTTGTAAAATATCAGCACACTCTTCATAAATAAATTTTAAAAAGAAAAAGTTAATACTATAAAAAATGATACATGATAATTGAAGCAGCAATAGAAACATTCAAAGATTCAACTGAACAAATAGGAATATACAACAAATCATCACAAACATCCAATATCTCTTCACTTATCCCCTGACCTTCATTTCCCATAACAAAAGCCATTTTCTCTTGTTTTTGATAAGATTGAATATTATGAGCATGGCGTAGAGCTGTTCCATAAACTTGAACACCCTGCTTCTTTAATTCATCAATAGCAGTCTTTAAATCCATAATATACACATTCATTTGAAATAACGCACCTTGTGTTGAACGAATGACTTTATCATTATACAAATCTACACAATCTTTAGACATAATAATTGCATCATATCCAAAAGCCAAAGCTGAACGTAAAATTGTCCCAACATTTCCTGGATCTTGCACTCTATCCAATAACAAATATCTTTTTCCTTCAAAAAAATAGTCTCTTTGATTTTTCTTATAACATATAGCCATAATAGGTTGAGGTGTTTTCGTAAAAACAAGTTTTTCCATCACATTTGAAGAGACATGAATTGTCTTTTCTTCATAAATTTCACTTGTTGTTGTAATAATTGTTTCAACACATTTTGCTTTTCTTGCTTCTTCTACCAAATGATAACCTTCAACCAAAAACAATCCTAACTCATCTCGATATTTCTTTTGTTTTAATTTCATGATATTTTTGATTGTTTCGTTTTGTGTAGATGTAATCATATATGTTTCTCCTTTAATCTTTTTTGTTTATCCTTATAGTCAGGCATCCTTTTTCTCATTTCTTGATAAAACCTTTGTGAATGATTGGCTTCTATAAAATGTGATAACTCATGTACAATAACATAATCTATCAAATCTTTTTCCAAGTATACCAAAGATAAATTAAACGTTATTTTATTATCTTTATAAAAACAACTGCCCCATCTTCCCTTATATTTTTTCACCTCAATAAAAGGCATATCTAAATCAAAATCATTAACCAAATAACCAATGACTTTTTCTTCAATATAATCCAACAATAATTTTTTTAAAAATTTCTCTACTGTCTTTTCAATATCATGATGATATACATATAAATAATGATCATGAAATGAACACTTTCTTTCTCCTATATCTCTTAACACAATATGATAATACTCATTAAAAATCAATACAAATCCTTGATCTTTATAATCATAATATGGTTGATATAAAGTTAATTTTTCCAGCAAACGTTCCTGATATTTCTCAATATTTTTCTCAATAAAAGATAAAGGCATAATCATTGGTGCTTTAATCACCAACTGTCCTTTTTCAATTTTCATATACAAAGATTTAATATTTTTTCTTTCAAGAATATATTCAATTGATTGTCCATTTAATAAAATAATACGCTTTTCCATAAGACTCCTTGAATAAAATTGATAAATCATCCCATATTATATAAGAAAGGATGATTTCCATGCGTGAAGCATTATTAATGAATTTAAAAGGCTTTTCGGCCTTACAATTACAAGAAACAATTGATGAAGGAATTGCTTCTCAAGAAGAAACAATCTTAGTTGGATTAGGTGTTCTTTTTGAACAATACTACAACTCTTTAGATGTTACAACAAAAAATCAATTTCTCCAACAATTATCTTCTTTACTCTAGACCATTTTTTGGTCTTTTTTTCATCAAATCATATTTCCAGATTTGTTTAACTATTCTTAAAATAATCAACACACATATAAAACACAAATTATATTGAAATAAATCAAGTATAGGTATAAAGAAAACACAAATCCCCACTCCAATGAATACAAAACAAGGAATAAAAGTAACCTGTTTGCTATATTCATCATACAATATTTTTGATAATTCAAAAACCAAGTAATCAAACATCCACAATAATAATAAATACAGTGTTGTATAGAGATCATAGAAAAAAATTCTTTGAAAAATTTCAATAAAAGAACATTGATAATACATAGAGAATGAAATAGCAAAAGAGAGAAAAGCTACAAAGAAAGTCCCTAACAAATTACGCATCATATATATTGTCGCTTTATCTTTAGATTGTTTCATTTTCCACACCTACCTTAATACTTCCCCTTAGTTCTATCATAAATACCAAAGGATTTTTATCTTTTTCGTTTTGGGATAATGTCACAACACAAATCATATTTTTATCTAATAATGAAGAACTTTCATCATAGAAATAAACATCCTGTTTTTCATTATCAAGAAATTCTTCTATTGTTCCTGACATATGGATAATTCTTTCATAATCATCAAAATTATCAGAATCTCCACCTTCATTTAAATACATATAATCAATAGTATATTTCTTATATGCTTGTGTGACATCTTTATTAATAGATGAAAAATATCCTGTTTTCATCCAAGAAGGAGAAACATAAACATCATGAATTGTGTAATCTTTATTTCCACCATTATAAACAACAAGTTCCTCTTTCATAAGATTAATTGTTTCACTATAAACTTCTTTCTTCTTTCTTTTAATATTAACATTCATTTGAACATCATAAACATCAAAATCAATAGGATTCTTTTCTTCCTGTTGTAATGGTAAATAAACGACTTCATTTGTTGTTTTCACTTTATAATTATAAGTATATTTATGTTCTTTATTTTCGTTATCTTTCATTTGAACAACACATTCAATATTATCATCCTTTAATAAAAGATTATTTTCTACAGCCATCAAACGTGCATTGCCATGAAATGCGTTTCTACTATTTTGACACATCTCATACCCTGAAATCATCAATTGCTCATTTTGACCTTTAAAACAATATTCATAATCAACTTTTTTTACATAAGTATGAAAAATAAAATTATGATACCAAAAAGCCATAGTTAAAATAAATATACATAGTAATCCTAATGTCAATCCAATTTGTCTTTTTATCTCCTTACTCATCTTTTATCACCACTTTCTATCATATCAATAAATCAATTCAACTTATGTCAAACCTTGTTATTATAAGTTTTATTACCTATCCCATTATAAATCATTTTAAACATAAGAAAAAGGCTTTTTTCAGCCTTTTATCCTAGTGTTATAGAAACTTTTGAAGTTGTACCATTACGATTAATTGTTAATACAACCTTATCTCCTGGTTTTTTTGAATAAAGTTTAGTAAGGAAATTTTTATAACTTTCAATTTCTTCTCCATCAAATTCAGTAATAACATCTCCTACTTTCAACCCTGCAGTCCCTGCCGGACTTCCACCTTGAACTGCTGCAATATAAATACCTTTATTAAGGTTTGTTTGAATACGATACATATATAATTCATAAGAAGAATAACCATCTAATGACACACCAGAAATGCCAAGCGTAGGACGGCTCACTTTACCAGTTTGAATAATTTCATCAACCAATTTAACTGCATCATTAATAGGTAATGCAAAACCAATACCTTCAACTTCTTCAGATGCATATTTCATAGATGTTATACCAATTAATTCACCAGCTGCATTAACTAAGGCTCCACCACTA
>CAJUJC010000090.1 GCA_910586805.1 uncultured Erysipelotrichales bacterium
TATGGTTTTTGTTATGGCATTTGTTTTACCTGGTTTTGAACACTGTATTGCGAATGGTGGCATTTTTACAATGGGAATCACACAACTTGGAAATGCTGTTGATTGGTCTATGCTTCCTTTGCATATGTTGATTTCAACAATAGGAAATATTATAGGCGGAAGTGTGTTGTTAGCTGTACCTATTTATATTATGTTTAGAACACCAAAGGAAGATAAGAAGTAGGGGCATGAAGATGCTCTTTTTTTATTTAGATTTTTGTATATTGTGAGAACTTGAAATGCTGTTGCTAAAGTTTTATCAAAGGTGCTGTTTTGCTTGAAAAGTCAAAAAAATAGGAGTAAACTATGATAGAATGTAGATATGGTGAGGAGGGAGAGTTTTGGACAAAATACTTCAAGATATTGTAGCTATTGATTTAGAATGTTCTCGTAAGGTTGAAGAAGCTAAAAATAAAAAACAGGATGTTCAATCTCATATGAGTGCAAAGAAAAAAGAAATTTATGATTCTTTTGTCAAAGAGCATCAAGAAAAGATTGCTGAATATAAGCAAAAATTAGAAGCTGAAATTCAAGCAACAAAAGAAAAAAATGATCAAGAATATAAAGAATCATTAACAATGCTTTCTGATCTCTATGAAAAAAACAAAGAGAATTGGGTTCGTACAATTGTTACACATTGTAAGGAAATATAGAGAGAGGTGAGTATATGAGTTCTTTTTCATCAAATGCTATATTAGCAAAAGCACGTTCAATGTATTCACGTCGATTAACTGAGTCAAATTATGAGGAATTATTAAAAAGACGAGATGTGACTGATATTGTTACATATCTTAAAAGTGATACTGTGTATAGTGATATTTTAAGTACATTTAAAGATGGTGTTGTTCATCGTGGACAACTTGAAGCATTACTAAACAAAGAAATCTTTTTAAGATTAAATCGTCTTATTCGATATGCTTCTAAAAAAGAGTTAGAGTTTTATCGTTTGAGTATTACTGAAATTGAAATTCAATTATTATTACAAAAAATAAGAATTATAAATTCAAAGATTTATACTGGATATGAAATTGAAATACCTGATTATTTGGCGAAGTATGCGAGTTTTAATGTTTACAGTTTATTAGGTGTTGAAGATTATGAGGGATTACTTATTTGTTTAAGAGGAACAAAGTATTATGATGCTTTGGTTAAATTCCAGCCTAAAGAAGATGAACCTTTAGATTCTAACCTTTTGGAACTTGAATTAAAACATATTTATTATTATGAATATATTACGACTGTTAAAAAGCTATATAAAGGAAAAAAACAAAAAGAATTATTAACAATGCTTAATACATCAATTGAGTTACAAAATATTACGAAGATCTATCGTCTTAAGAAATATTTTAATGCAACTCCAGATCAAATTAGAGAAACGTTGTTTATGGAAAGTTCAAGAATTCCACAATCTAAGATGAACGAATTGATTGAAGCAAAAGATGCATCTGAATTTTTAAGATTACTTGCAGATTCACCATATAAACTCTATATAGACGATAGAGAGTTTGTTTTCATTGAATACTACACTGAAAAAATCAAATATCATTTAGCAAGACGTTATATGCGATTTTCAACTGATAGTGCACTTGTTTATATGACTTATAAAATTGTCTATCAAATTGAAATTGATAATCTTAAACATATTATTGAAGGTTTAAGATATGGTGAATCACCACAACAAATCGCAAAGATGCTTATTTATTAATAAGGTTAAAATGAGTAAAGAAAGGAGAAACACATGGCAATAGCGAAATTAAAGCTTTTGGATATAGAGTTTCCACAAGAAAAAGACAATGAGGTCTTGATGAAGTTAATTAAGCTTAATAATTTTCATCCTGAACCTGCGTCGAAATTTGTTGATTCAGTACAAGGGTTAACTGTATTGAATCGTGAAAATCCATATGCTGATTTGATTTCTAAAATGGAAGAAGCAAAAGATCATTATGGAATTTCGTTACAAGAACAAGAAACAATTGATACAAAAATCAATATTATTCAAGCAGATACTTTCTTTTGTGATATCTTAGAAAAAGTTTCAAGATTTGAAAGAATGAAAAAAGAATTCGAAGTTATGCTTGATGAAAATGGGGCAGCTGTTAAACAACTACAACATATTATTGATGCTGATTCTGAATTTAATTTAGATCTTGATAAATTGTTTGCTTGTAAATATTTAAAAATTAGATTTGGGCGCTTACCAGTTGCGAATTTAGATAAACTTCAATATTATGGTGCACAACAATTCTTACTTAGAACATTCTTTAAGGGAGAAAAGAATTGTTATTGTATGTATGTAACAACTGCAAAGTTAGCGCCTAAGATTGATAATATCTTCTCATCTATTTATTTTGAACGTATTCGCATTCCTCAATTCGTCCATGGAACACCAAAAGATGCATTGGCTGTTTTAAAGGAAGAAGATACAGCTGCTAGAGCAGCTTTAAAAGAAATCGAAGATAACATTCAAAAGATGTTTAGTGAAAATTTAGATGAATTGAATAGAATTTATTCTATTGCTAAACGTTTGAATCAAACATATGAAGTTCAAAAGTATGTTGTTGTATTTGGACAAAATTCAGCAGTTTATGGGTTTGCTGAAGAAAAAGATGCACAACAAATTAAAAAAGATTTTGAAACTATTGAAGGAGTTCATGTAGAGATAAAACCAGCGACTGGGGATTCAAGATTAACTCCACCAACAAAATTAAAAGGAAATTGGTTTACTGAACCATTTAGAATGTTTGTTGAGATGTATGGTGTACCATCATATACAGATTTCGATCCTACAAACTTTGTAGCTATTAGTTATACGATTTTATTTGGGGTTATGTTTGGAGATATTGGACAAGGGATTGTTTTATCACTTGTTGGATATTTAGCATATAAGTTGAAGGGAATGAAACTTGGTGCTATTGGTATTCGTTTAGGGATTTCAAGTGCAATATTTGGAGCTGTGTATGGTTCTATTTTTGGATATGAAGAGGCTTATGAACCATTATTCCACGTTATGGCTAGTGAAAATACAATGACATTACTTGGGATTGCTATTGGTTTAGGGGTGACTTTGATTATTATTGCAATTTTATTTAATATTTTTGGAAATTTGAAGAAGAAAAATTATGGAGAAATGATGTTCTCTCATAATGGTATAGCGGGTCTTGTTTTCTATGTATCTGTATTACTTATGGTTGGAAACATGATTTTAGGATTAGGTTTACCAGTTGGAGGAACATTCTATATGATTACATTGATTGTTATTCCAATTCTTGTTGTCTTCTTAAAAGAACCATTAATTCATAAAATGGCAGGAAAACCAATGTTTCCTCATGGCTTTGGTGGATTCTTTACTGAAGGGTTCTTTGAATTATTTGAAATTGTATTATCATTCGTTGCGAATACAATGTCATTTCTTCGTGTTGGCGGTTTCGTATTATCACATGCTGGTATGATGTTGGTTGTATTTACATTAGCTGAGATGGTTGGAGGCGTTGGATACTGGATTGTCTTAGTCTTCGGTAACATCTTTGTAATGTGCTTAGAGGGAATGATTGTTGGTATTCAAGTTTTACGTCTTGAATTCTATGAAATGTTCTCACGTTATTATGAAGGTAAGGGAAACCCTTTTACTACAATTAATCAAAAATAAAAATATTTGGAGGAAAAAATTATTATGTCAATTTTTATGTTTATTTTACCATTAGTTGCTGTTGTTTTATTATCATTACCATTAGTAAAAATGTTTACTTCTAAAGTAAGTAAACAAGGTGCAAAATGGCGTTTAATGACTCATATTGGTGGGTTCTTTGGTGCTGTTGCTTTGATTTTTTGTTTCGCTATGAGTAACGCTTCTGCTGCTGAAACTGCTGGTGCTGTATCAGCTATGACTGGAACAATTGCTCAAGGTTTAGGATTTGTAGCTGCTGCATTATCAACTGGATGTTCAGCTCTAGGTGCAGGTATTGCCGTTGCTGCTGCTGCTCCTGCTGCTATCGGAGCTTTCTCTGAAAATGAAAATAACTTTGGTAAATCATTAATCTTCGTTGCCTTAGGTGAAGGGGTTGCTATTTACGGGTTATTAATTTCTATCTTAATTATCAACTCATTAGGGTAATAGGTAAGAAAAAATGAAGTTCTTCTTAATCAGTGATAATATTGATACATTAATGGGATTAAGACTTGTAGGTATTGAAGGAGTCGTTGTTCATGAACGTCATGAATTTCTTGTGATTTTACAAGAAAAGATGAAAGATGAATCAATTGGTATTATTTTAGTAACTACAAAGTTGATTGAGTTGTGTCCTGATATTATATCTGAGATTAAATTAAAACAACAAAAACCTTTGATTACTGAAATACCTGATCGTCATGGTCAATCTAAAATTGGTGAAACTATTGATGGTTATGTATCTGAAGCAATCGGAGTGAAATTATAGGAGAAAACGATATGCAAAATATGGAACAAGTATTTCTCTATATGAAAGATGAAATTGAACGTGAAGCAGGTAGTGAAGAAAAGAAAATTCTTGATGAAGTTCAAAGATTAGAAGAAGAAGCTTATGAATCTATGAAGGAAGAAGCTCAAAAAGATGCTGATTTGCAATTAAAGCAAGTTGTTGCTGAACTGGCTTCTCATGCTTCTACTGAGATTTCTGAGAGTCATATTGAAAGAACAAAGAAATTAATTGAAAAAAGAGATGGATATGTTAAAAATATCTTTGAAGAAGCACTTAAACAATTGAATGACTTTGTGGCTTCTGATGAATATAAAGATTTTATGATTCAAAAGATTAAAAAAGTTGTTCAAGAATATCAATTACCAAATTCAATTATGTATATTAGAAAAGAAGATGAAAAGATGAAAGCTGATTTAGTGAAAGCTTATGGTATTGATATTGATGTTGCAATTGATGAAAAGATTCACATTGGTGGATTTGTTGTTGAAAATAAAGAATCATCTATGGTTATAGATGAAACTTTAGATTTAGCACTGACTAGCCAAAGAGAATGGTTTAATAAAAATTCAGGATTAATTATCAAATAATAACATAAGGGGGAACGATTGTGAGTGAAAATTTAATCTATTCAATCAATGGGCCCGTTGTTACAGTGAAAGATACAAAAGCCTTTTCTATGTTAGAAATGGTTTATGTTGGAAATATGAAATTAATTGGAGAAGTTATTTCTATTAAGAATGAATTTACAACTATCCAAGTTTATGAAACAACAACAGGGTTAAGACCAGGGGAACCTGTTTATCCAACTGGTCAACCAATCTCTGTAACTTTAGGGCCTGGTATTTTAAGAAACATCTTTGATGGGATTGAAAGACCCCTAGAAGAAATAGCAAAGGAATCTGGTTCTTTTATTCCAACTGGTAGTGCTGTTGCACCATTAGATACTGAAAAGTTATGGGATGTAACGATGATGGTTAAGGTTGGAGATCAATTAAAAGGTGGGGATGTTTATGCAACTATCCCTGAAACTGATTTAATTACTCATAAATGTATGGTTTCACCATATATAAGTGGTGAAGTCATTGAAGTGAAAGATAATGGACAATATACAATTGATGAAGTTGTTATGAAATTAAAACAAGACAATGGAATTATTGTTGAATGTACATTAACTCAAAAATGGCCTATTAAAAATCCTAGACCAGTTCAAAAACGTTTACCTATTTCAATGCCTTTGGTTACTGGGCAACGTGTTATTGATACATTATTCCCAATTGCTAAAGGTGGTACTGCAGCTATTCCAGGTGGATTTGGTACTGGAAAAACAATGACACAACATCAGCTTGCAAAATGGTGTGATGCTGATATTATTGTGTATGTTGGTTGCGGAGAACGTGGAAATGAAATGACTCAAGTTCTTGAAGAATTTAGAGAGTTGATTGACCCTAAGTCAAATAAACCTTTAACTGATAGAACTGTGTTAATTGCGAATACATCAAATATGCCAGTTGCTGCTCGTGAAGCTTCTATTTATACTGGAGTGACATTAGCTGAATATTATCGTGATATGGGATATCATGTTGCTATCATGGCAGATTCAACTTCACGTTGGGCTGAAGCACTTCGTGAAATCTCAGGGCGTTTGGAAGAAATGCCAGCAGAAGAAGGGTTCCCAGCATACTTACCATCACGTTTATCTCAATTCTATGAACGTGCTGGATATATGGATAATCTTAATGGAACAAAAGGTTCAGTAACAATTATCGGAGCTGTATCTCCTCAAGGGTCTGACTTCTCAGAACCAGTTACTCAAAATACAAAACGTTTCGTTAGAACATTTTGGGCTTTAGATAAAGCTTTGGCTTATGCAAGACATTATTTTGCAATTAACTGGAATCAAAGTTATAGTGAATATATTCCTGATTTGGAAAGATGGTTCAATAATAATGTTGATTCTAAATTCTTAAGAGACCGTCAAGAAATTGCAAGTATTTTAGCTGAAGAAACAAAGTTAATGGAAATTGCGAAATTGATGGGAACTGATGTTTTACCAGATGATCAAAAATTAGTTATGGAAGTTGCTAAAGTTGTTCGTGTTGGTTATTTACAACAAAATGCATTCCATCCTGATGATACTTATGTACCATTAGAAAAACAATTAAAGATGATGGAAGTTATCTTATATTTAAATAAGAGATGTAGAGATATTATTGCTGAAGGTAAGACAATTCGTTCAGTTGTTGAAACTGGAATTTTTGAAAAAGTAATTAAAATGAAATATGATGTGCCTAATGCGAATATTGGATTGTTGGATGATTATTATTCAATGATTGATAAAGCAGTAGCATCTATCGACTAAGGAGGAATAAGAAATGAGTCTTCAATATGTAGGTTTGAATGAAATCAATGGTCCATTAGTCGTATTAGATCATGTTAAGAATCCATCATATGACGAAATGGTTGAACTTGAATTAAAAGATGGTTCAAAACGTTTAGGACGTATTGTTCAAATTGAAGGAGAAAGAGTTGTTGTTCAGGTTTTTGAAGGAACAAATACTTTATCTCTTGAAAATACAAAAACAAAATTATTAGGACATCCTATGGAATTGCCTTTATCTAAGGAAATTTTAGGGAGAGTCTTTACTGGGGCAGGGAAACCAATTGATGGTTTAGGTGATATTTATGCTGAAAAATCATTAGATATCAATGGACAACCATTAAATCCAGTTTCTCGTGTTTACCCAAGAAACTACATCAATACAGGAATTTCTTCAATTGACTGTTTGATGACATTGATTCGTGGACAAAAATTACCAATCTTTTCAGGATCTGGTTTACCACACAATCAATTAGCTGTACAAATTGTTAAGCAAGCAAAAATTGCTGATGAAGCAGGACAAGGATTTGGGGTTGTGTTTGCTGCTATGGGTGTAACAAATGACGTTGCTGATTACTTTAGACGTTCTTTTGAAGAAGCTGGAGTTATGCAAAGAGTTGTAATGTTCTTAAATTTATCAAATGACCCAATTATTGAACGTATCTTAACACCTCGTTGTGCTTTGACAGCTGCTGAATATTTAGCATATGAACATGATATGCACATCCTTGTTATTTACACTGATGTCACTTCATATTGTGAAGCTTTACGTGAATTCTCTTCAAGTAAAGGTGAAATTCCAGGACGTAAAGGGTATCCAGGATACTTATACTCTGATTTAGCATCTTTATATGAAAGAGCTGGTATTACAAAACAAGCAAAAGGTTCAGTAACACAAATTCCAATTCTAACAATGCCTAACAATGATATTACTCACCCAGTGCCTGACTTAACTGGATATATTACTGAAGGACAAATTACTTTAGGTAACGAGTTAAATGCAACTGGTATTTATCCACCAGTTGATGTCTTGCCTTCGTTATCACGTTTAATGAAGGATGGTATTGGTGAAGGATATACACGTGCTGATCACTCTTCTGTATCAAACCAATTATTTGCATGTTATGCACATGTTCAAGATGTTAAGTCTTTAACTTCAGTTATTGGTGAAGATGAATTATCAGCTATTGATAGAAAATATATGGAATTTGGACGTTTGTTTGAAAAACACTTTATTAATCAGGGATTTAATGTCAATCGTTCTATTGAAGAAACACTTGATTTAGGGTGGTTATTATTATCAGTTTTACCAAAAGGTGAATTAGACCGTATTGATAATGAAGTATTAGAACAATTCTATAATCATGAAAAGGCTGTAAAAGAATTTGGTCTTGTTGAAGATGAATTCATTAGAGAGTTACAGCAAGCAGTAGATAATGGCTAATCAAGTCTTTCCTACTAAGGGTAACCTTATTGCAACAAAAAAATCTTTAGAGCTTGCAAAGTTAGGTTATGATTTAATGGATAAAAAAAGAAATGTTCTAATCAAAGAAATGATGACTTTGTTAGACGATGTAAAGGTTATTCGTGATGATATTACAGAATCTTATCAAAAAGCATATATTGCTTTACAAGAAGCCAATATGTCATTAGGGGTTATCACAGATATTGTTGAAGCAGTCCCTATTGATACTGGAATTAGTGTTGTTTATCGTAGTGTTATGGGAGTCGAAATTCCCAAAATCACCTATGAAAAGACACCACTTCGTTTAGGATATGGTTTTGAAAGGGCAAATTCTAAAGTAGACTATGCTTATCGTTGTTTCTATCATGTCAAAGAATTAACTGTCAAACTTGCTGAAGTAGAAAATGCTGTTTATCGTCTTGCGAATAATATTCGTAAAACGCAAAAAAGAGCAAATGCTCTTCAAAATATTTCTATTCCTGAATTTGAAGAAACAGTGAAATTTATCACTGAAGCATTAGAAGAAAAGGAAAGAGAAGAATTTTCAAGACAAAAAGTTATTAAAGCAAATAAAGACAAACAAGAAAAAATGAAGGAGAACTTAATGTAGTTCTTCAGAGTGTTGACAAAGTTCAATACTCTTTTCTTTTTCTAAAATATATTGTATA
>CAJUJC010000091.1 GCA_910586805.1 uncultured Erysipelotrichales bacterium
ATTCCTACTGCAGCATATCAAGAAGTCAATCATTATGACGAAGCTGTTGAAGCTTTAAAAGAGTTTGATTATCCTGTTGTTGTAAAAGCTGATGGTTTAGCAGCAGGAAAAGGAGTTGTTATATGTGATAATGAACAAATGGCTATTCAAACATTGAAAGAAATGATGATTGATGGTGCATTAGATGGTGCTGGTGAAAAGATTGTATTAGAAGAATTTTTAACTGGATTTGAATGTTCATTATTATGTTTTACTGATGGAGAAACAATAGTTCCTATGGTTAGTGCTAAAGATCATAAACAAGTTTATGATGAAAATAAAGGACCTAATACTGGAGGTATGGGAACAGTTTCACCTAATCCTTTCTTACCTGAAGGAATGGAAGATGTGTTTAAAACTGATATTTTGGATCCATTTATGGCTGGTTTAAAGGCTGATCATATGGATTATAGAGGTGTTGTTTTTATTGGGCTAATGATTGAAAACAATAAAGCTAAAGTTTTAGAATTTAATGTTCGTTTTGGAGATCCAGAAACACAATCTATTTTAATGAGATTAGATAGTGATTTATTTGATATTATGTATGCTGTTAGCACAAAGACTTTAAAAGATGTTGATATTAAATGGAAAGATGAACATGTTTCATGTTTGGTTCTTGCAAGTGGTGGCTATCCAGGAAGTTATGAAAAAGGTAAAGTAATTACTGGATTAGATCAAGTTGATGAAGACATTGTCGTGTTCCATGCTGGAACTGCTTTAAAAGATGGGCATGTTGTTACAAGTGGTGGTCGTGTTTTAAATATTTGTGCATATGGTAAAAATCTTGAAGAAACAAGAGAAAAAGTTTATAAAGCTGCACAGGTTATTGATTTTGAAGGAAAATATTATAGAAAAGATATTGGGCTTCATTAAGGGGTGAAATGATGAGTAAAGTTTATCGTATATATGTAGAAAAAAGAAAAGATTATGCTGTTGAGGCAAATGAGATTTTAGATAATTTAAAAACACAGTTAAAGATGGAAAATTTAAAAACTGTGAGTGTTGTGAATCGTTATGATGTTCAAGGTATTAGTGAAGATGTTTTAAATCAAGGGATTCCTACAATTTTAAGTGAACCTATGGTAGATGATGTTTATAAAGAAGATTATCCATCAAACAATGCACATATGTTTGCTATTGAATACTTACCAGGACAATATGATCAAAGAGCAGATGCTTGTGAGCAATGTTTCCAATTATTAACTGGTGAAAAAAGTGTAAAGGTTAAATGTGCAAGATTAATTGTACTAACTGGTGATTTAAGTAATGATGATTTAATACGTATTCAAAATTATTTAATTAATCCAGTAGATCAAAGATTAGCTTCATTAGATAAACCAACAGATTTAACTGATAGTGAAGTTCATATTGATCCTGTTCCTGTTATTGAAGGGTTTATTGATTTTAATGATGAACAATTAAAACAATATATTAAAGATAATGGAATGGCTATGAATTATGATGATTTAAAAGTCACTCAGGATTATTTTAAAGATGAAGAAAAAAGAGATCCAACAGAAACTGAATTAAAAGTATTAGATACATACTGGTCTGATCATTGTCGTCATACAACATTTGCGACAATTATTACTAATTTAGATATTGAAAATGGTGCTTTTAAAGAAATTTTAGAAAAAGATGTTGAAGCATATAAAACATCAAGACATTTGGTTTATGGTATTGATACAAAAAGACCATTAACGCTTATGGATTTAGCAACTATTTCTATGAAAGAGTTAAGAAAAACAGGTTATTTAGATGATTTAGAAGTATCTGAAGAAATCAATGCATGTTCCGTTGAATTAACTGTTCATACAAGTGATGGCGATGAAGATTGGTTATTGATGTTTAAAAATGAAACACATAACCACCCAACTGAAATTGAACCATTTGGGGGTGCTGCAACTTGTTTAGGTGGAGCTATTCGTGATCCATTATCAGGAAGAGCTTATGTTTATCAATCAATGCGTATTACAGGGGCTGGTGATCCTAGAAAATCATTAGGTGAAACAATGCAAGGAAAACTTCCACAAAGAAAAATTTGTCAAGAAGCTGCACATGGTTTCTCTAGTTATGGAAATCAAATTGGTTTAACAACTGGCTATGTTCATGAAGTTTATGATGATGGATATGTCGCTAAACGTATGGAAGTAGGGGCAGTTGTGGCTGCTGCACCAAAAGAACAAGTCAAGAGACTGGAACCATTAAAAGATCATATTGTTTTATTAATTGGTGGAAGAACTGGTCGTGATGGTATTGGTGGAGCAACAGGCTCATCAAAATCACATGAATTAAAAACGACAACAACTGCTGGAGCTGAAGTTCAAAAAGGAAATCCAGTGGAAGAAAGAAAGATTCAAAGATTATTTAGAAATAAAGCAGTATCTGAAAAGATTGTACGTTGTAATGACTTTGGAGCTGGAGGAGTTTGTGTTGCTGTTGGTGAATTAGCACCTGGCTTAAATATTCATTTAGATGCAGTTTTAAAGAAATACGAAGGTTTAACAGGAACTGAACTTGCGATTTCTGAATCTCAAGAAAGAATGGCTATTGTTATTGATGAAAAAGATGAAGAATTTATCAAACAAGCTTGCAATGATGAAAACTTAGAAGTTGTGAGAGTTGCTGTTGTCACTGATAACAATAGATTAACTATGAATTATTTAGGACAAACTGTTGTTGATATTGATAGAGCATTCTTAGATAAGAATGGAGCTTCTCGTTATCAAAACATTGAAGTTAAATTACCTGATTTCAATAACACACCTTTTGATGAAGCAAAACAAACATCATTTGTTGAAACTTCAAAAGAAGTTTTAAGTCGTTTATCAGTATGTGGTCAAAAGGGATTAATCGAAAGATTTGATTCATCTATTGGTAATGGAACTGTATTATCTCCATTTGGTGGTAAGACTTTAAGAACTGAAACTGAAGGTATGGCAGCACTTATTCCAGTGTTAGGAAAAGAAACAACAACTTGTTCGTTAATGAGTTATGGATATAATCCATTGATTTCTAAATGGTCACCTTATCATGGAGCTATGATGGCCATTATAGAATCAGTGGCTAAGATTGTAGCAATGGGTGGAGATTATCATACAATTCGTTTCTCTTTCCAAGAATATTTTGAAAAATTATTAGATGTTCCTAGTAAATGGGGAAAACCTTTTGCAGCCTTATTAGGTGCTTATAAAGTTCAATCAGAATTGAAATTACCTTCAATCGGTGGTAAGGATTCGATGTCTGGTTCATTTGAAGATTTAGATGTTCCTCCAACATTAGTATCATTTGCGATAACTGGTGCTGATGTCAAAGATGTCATCACTCCTGAATTAAAAGAAAAAGGACATGCATTGGTTGAATTTATGTTGCCAAAAAATGAATTCCATGTTTATGATTTTGATGTGTTAAAAGTACAATATGATAAAATTATGAAATTAATGAAAGATGGTAAAGTTTATAGTGCCTATACTGTTAAAGATGGTGGTATTATTGAAGCTATTTATAAAATGGCATTTGGTAATGCTGTGGGTGTTCAATTGGCTGATTTACCATTAGAAACATTGGTTGAAAGAAATTATGGACATATCATCTTAGAAGTTGATGAAGATATGACTGGTGATTATGTAAGAGTTATTGGACATACTAATGATACAAATGCTATTGAATATAAAGGTGAATCTTTATCATTAGATGATGCATATGCTATTTATGAATCTGTTTTGGATGATGTTTATCCTACAAAGGAAACAGCACCAACAACAGAAGTTATTGTGAAAGATTGTGAAGAAAGATCAACTTTACAAGCTAAGAAAATTTATGACGAAGTGAAAGTTGTCATTCCAGTATTCCCAGGGACAAACTGTGAATATGATTCAAAACGTGCTTTTGAAAAAGCAGGTGCAACTGTTCAATTGGTTTTAATTAGAAATAAAACTGAAGAAGATATTAAAAAATCTGTTAATGAATTAGAAGCAGCAATCCAACAAGCACAAATTGTCATGCTACCAGGAGGATTTAGTGCTGGTGATGAACCAGAGGGGTCAGGTAAATTTATTGCAACAGTTCTTAGAAATCCTAAGTTGAAAGATGCAATTACTGATTTATTAGAAAATCGTGATGGATTAATGATTGGTATTTGTAATGGATTCCAAGCGTTAGTCAAATTAGGATTACTACCATATGGAAAGATTAAAGATATGGAAGCAGGCGATCCAACATTAACATTTAATACAATTGGCCGTCACTTATCACAAATGGTAGAAACAAGAATTGCATCAGTTAAATCACCTTGGTTAGCTAATGTGAAGGTAGGAGATAAACATGTTGTTCCTATTAGCCATGGTGAAGGAAGATTTGTTGCACCACAAGAAGTTATTGAACAATTGTTTGAAAATGGACAAGTCTTTACACAATATGTTGATCCAACAGGACAACCAACAATGGAATCTCCATATAACCCTAATGGTTCTATTTGTGCAATTGAAGGTATTGTTTCATTAGATGGTAGGGTTATTGGAAAGATGGCTCATAGTGAAAGACAAGGTACAAATAGAAATAAAAATATTTATGGTGACATGGATCAATTATTATTTGAAGCTGGTGTGAATTATTTCAAAGGTGGGAAATAAATGACAAGGCAAGAATTTGAATCAATTACACTTTGTCCTTTGGATGGTCGTTATTCATCTATTATGGATAGTTTAAGTGAATATTTTAGTGAATATGCTTTGGTAAAATATAGAGTTTTTGTTGAGATTCAATGGTTAAAGTTTTTAATTGAAAATGTTGAAAGTGATATTTTATCAAAATTCAATAAAGAAGAAATGAACAAAATAGAAGCGATTTCTAAAGATTTTGATTATGATTCATTTGCAAAAATTAAAAATATTGAAGCAACAACACGTCATGATGTCAAAGCTGTTGAATATTTTATTGGAAATGTTTTAAAAGACATGGGATATGATTATTTAATAAGTTTTGTTCATATTGGCTGTACATCTGAAGATATTAACAATACTTCCTATGCATGTATGCTTAAATATGGATTAAAAGATGTTTGGTTACCTAAAGCGAAAGAATTTGCTTCTCTTATTGATGATTGGGCAACTGCACATAGAGATGATGCAATGTTAGCACATACTCATGGTCAACCCGCAACTCCAACAACAATTGGAAAAGAGTTTAAAGTTTATGCTTATCGTTTTATGTCAAGTATTGAAAATATTGAAAATGTACAAATTAAGGCAAAGTTCAATGGAGCAACTGGAAATTATAGTGCTATTTTGACAGCTTTTCCTCATGTGGATTGGCAAAATATGGCTAAAAAATTTGTAGAAGACTATTTAGGATTAGTGTTTAATCCATTAACAACACAAATAGAAAGTCATGATTATACTTGTCATATTTTAGATGGTATTCGTCATTTCAATAATGTATTGGTTGATTTTGATGTGGATATGTGGCTATACATTTCTATGGAATATTTTAAACAAATACCAGTCAAAGGTGAAGTAGGTAGTAGCACAATGCCTCATAAAGTCAATCCGATTCGATTTGAAAACAGTGAAGCGAATGTTGACATGTCTAATCATATTTGTATCGCATTATCAAATAAACTTCCTAAATCTCGTATGCAAAGAGATTTATCAGACTCATCTTCACAAAGAAACATTGGTCTGGCATTTGGATACTCTTTACAAGCTATCAATGAAACTATGAATGGTTTAGTAAAATGTATTGTTAATAAAGAGAAACTTGCGAGTGATTTAAATGAAAAATGGGAAGTTTTAGCAGAACCTATTCAAACAATGTTAAGAAAATATGGTGTTCCTGATGCTTATGATACATTAAAAGCTCTTACAAGAGGTAAAAGTATTTCTAAAGAAGATATTATTCAATTTGCTGAAAGTTTAGATATCTTATCAGATGAAGATCGTAAAACTCTTGTTCATATGACACCTGCATCTTATATTGGAAAAGCTAAACACTTAGTGGATATCAAATTAAAATAACATCTCTAAGGAGATGTTTTTTTGTCATTTGATGTGTTAGAGAAGATTAATGGAATTTTATGAAGTTACTTTTTTATATTCAATATATATTTTTGAAATATTAATATTTAACAAAGTTATTCACAACTTTATTGAAAATAGGGGTTTAAATGTTAAGATTTTGTTAAGTATATTTACATTACTTTAACGAGATGCTACTATCCACTCGTAATAACTTTCTGTAAGGAGGAAGGAATATGGATATGACAAACATTTTTTCCATGTTAGGAGGATTAGCCCTATTTTTATATGGGATGACTATGATGTCAAATGGGTTAGAAACTGCTGCTGGAAATAAAATGAAATCTATTTTAGAGAAGTTGACATCTAATCGTTTTTTAGGTGTTTTAATGGGAGCTTTGATTACAGCTTTAATACAATCATCTTCAGCAACAACTGTCATGTGTGTCGGTTTTGTGAATTCAGGATTAATGAAATTAGAAAATGCTGTCTGGGTGATTATGGGAGCAAATATTGGTACGACAATTACAGGACAACTTATAGCTATTGATATTACTGCTTGGGCACCTGTTATTGCTTTTATTGGGGTTGCTTTGATTACTTTCTTTAAGAGTCAAAAACTTGACGCTTATGGTGGAATTATAGCTGGTTTAGGAATCTTGTTTATGGGTATGGAACTCATGTCAGGAGCAATGACTCCATTAAGAGATATGCCTGAATTTGTAAACATAATTACAAAATTCCAAAATCCTATTATTGGTATTTTGGTTGGAGCATTGTTTACAGCTATTATTCAAAGTTCATCAGCTTCAGTTGGTATTTTACAGGCATTGGCTATGAGTGGTGTTATGCCTTTATCATCAGCTATCTATGTTTTATTTGGACAAAATATAGGAACTTGTATTACTTCTGTTTTGGCATCTATTGGAACAGGAAGAAATGCCAAACGTACAACAATCTTGCATCTCTCATTTAATATTATAGGGACTGTTATATTTGTTGTGGTGAGTATGTTATTCCCATTTGCTGAATTTGTGCAAAATTTAACTCCTGGAAATATACCAGCACAAATTGCCAATGTGCATACAGTATTCAATGTTGTAACAACAATCTTATTATTGCCATTTGGTAAGGCATTAGTTCAGTTGACTTATAAGGTTTTACCTGAACGTCCAGACTTGGAAGATGCCATGACATTAAAATATTTGGATTTTTCTATCTTTACAAATGATTATCATATAGGGACAAGTGCGATTGCAAATATGCAGTTATTTAATGAAACACAAAATATGTTGAATGTTGCAACAGATAATGTGAGAAAAGCATTTGAACTTATGATTGAATTTAAGGTAGACAAGTATGAGAAAATTTTAAAGAATGAAGAATATATCAATTACTTAAATAAACAGATTGTAGACTTTACGACAAATGTTATATCCAATGAGTTTCCTTTAGAGGGATCACAAACAATAGGATTGTTCTTAAAGATATCATCAGATTTGGAAAGAATAGGAGACCATGCAATCAATATTTCAAACAGAGCGAAGGAATTGAATAAAGACAAAAGACATTTTTCAAAGGTAGCGATGGATGAGATAGGAATCATGAGTAGCTTGTGCAATAATATCTTAGAAGAATTAAAGGTATTACAATATAATGATTTAAGAGGAATCATAGATAAGGTAGATGTCATAGAAGCAAGTATAGACAAGACAAACCATCAGTTCTCAGTGAATCAGTTGGTAAGATTAAAAGAAAAACAATGTACAACAGAAAACAGTGTTGTTTATACAAAAGTATTAACAGATTTTGAACGTATAGGAGATCATGGCTTAAATATAGCAAAAAGCTTTTATAAGATAAGAGAAGTTGTTAAAGCTATGAAAATGAAAAGAGAATGAGAAAAGATATAGATTGTTGTTTAGAGTACAACAAATAAAATAAGTATTTACAATTTTATAAAACTTCTAACAAGATATGACTATATAACAATATCTTGTTTTTTTATGAAAAAGCATCATATAAAGTTGATAGTAAGGTGTTTCGAAGTATCAATAATGTTTATTTTGCTAAGTTTTGTTTGTTAATAAATATTTTTAATTTATAATTAAAAAACTCATTTTTTTGAAAAATAAGTATAATTTTATCAAAATAATGAATTAAATGATAAGATTTTATTAAAAATATTTACATTATTTTAACAAAATGGTAACATTCTTTTATAGGTACTTTAATGTAGGGAGGAATGAACATGGACATTACAAACCTTTTTTCCATGTTAGGGGGACTAGCCTTATTTCTATATGGAATGACAATGACATCTAATGGATTAGAAGTTGCTGCTGGAAATAAGATGAAGTCATTTTTAGAAAAGTTAACATCGAATCGTTTTTTAGGCGTTACAATAGGAGCGTTGATTACAGCGCTTATTCAATCTTCTTCAGCAACAACTGTAATGGCGGTTGGTTTTGTGAATTCAGGATTAATGAAATTAGAAAATGCTGTTTGGGTGATTATGGGAGCAAATATTGGTACGACAATCACTGGACAACTTGTTGCTATTGATATTACTGCTTGGGCACCAGTTATTGCTTTTGTTGGTGTTGCTTTGATTACTTTCTTTAAGAGTCAAAAACTTGATGCTTATGGTGGAATTATAGCTGGGATAGGTTTTATTTTTATTGGAATGGATATCATGTCAAGTGCAATGATACCACTTCGTACAATGCCTGAATTTGTGAGCTTGATTACAAAGTTCCAAAATCCAGTTATTGGTATTATGGTTGGAGCATTGTTTACAGCTGTTATTCAAAGTTCTGCAGCCTCTGTTGGTATTTTACAAGCCCTCGCAAAAAGTGGTGTTATGACTCTACCTTCAGCTATCTATGTTTTATTTGGACAAAATATAGGAACTTGTATTACTTCTGTTT
>CAJUJC010000092.1:0-644 GCA_910586805.1 uncultured Erysipelotrichales bacterium
ACAATATGCATATCAATTGGTTCTTTATTTTGAAAAATCAAACATTGATTTTGATAAATGACACCATTAGGTAAAGAAGAATTTAAACATTCTTGATTTTTTATAATCAAAAAATGAGGGCATTTTAAATCAAAATTATCCATTATTCATCATTTCCTTATGACCACATGATTCCAAAATAATTGGTTTTCTTTCTTCTTCCTCTTGAATATCAATTCCAAGTTCTTTAATCCATTCATAACCTTCTTTATCAATTTTTTCTACTAACTCATATCCACCACTCATCACAATTTGTCCATTAACCAAAACATGAACATGAGTTGGTTTTACCAATTCAAATAATCTTTCATAATGAGAAACCATAACACATGCAAAATCATCACTTCGCATAGAATTGATTGCATCACTAACTATTCTTAATGCATCAACATCCAAACCTGAATCAATTGCATCCAATAGTGCAAACTGAGGTTGTAATAATTTCATTTGTAAAATTTCATTACGTTTCTTTTCTCCACCTGAAAACCCTTCATTTAAATAACGATGAGCTAAGTTTTCATTCATATGTAATTCTTCAATATTTTTATCCAAAGTTCTAATAAATTTAAACAATGAGATTGGTTTTTCTAGTCTTGCATTTAATG
>CAJUJC010000092.1:654-8875 GCA_910586805.1 uncultured Erysipelotrichales bacterium
CAGGAATTTCTTGTGGATATTGCATCCCCAAAAACAAACCTGCTCTTGATCTTTCATCTACACTCATCTTTAAAACATCTTCATTATTTAAACTGATACTTCCTGATGTGACTGTATATTTAGGATGTCCCATAATGGCAGAGAGTAATGTTGACTTCCCATTTCCATTAGGCCCCATAATCGCATGAACTTCACCTGTGTGAATTGTTAAATTGACTCCTTTTAAGATTTCCTTTTCACCGACTTGAACATATAAATTTTTAATATCTAAAGTTGACATAAATTCGCCCCTTTCTTTTGTTTATTCTACTTAAATTTTCATATAGATACAAGTTATATGATAATAATTTTTACTTCTTTATTATTAACCAAAAAAACCTCATAGAAACCTATTCTATGAGGCATTTTTTCTAGCAAATACCACAAATAATGACTAACAAGATAAATAAAACCAATACTAGAGTAAATGATCCTTGGTGTGCCATAATTTCCCCTCCTTTACTTATGACATAAAACTACAAAATAAAATCAATATAATAAATATCACAATAATAATTTCACTTTGTTTATTTGTCTTTCTCTTTTCCATTTCGTAACCTCCTTCTATGCACACTATATATTATGGTAAAATAACTGTAAATTTTGTGTTATAGCCTACTAAAGTTGAAAAAATATTGTTTTCGTGTATAATAATAGTGTTTATATCAAGGAGGAGCTTATGAAAGGAAAACAAATTAATGGTTTAATTCTAGCAAGTTTGCTTGTTTTAAGTGGATGTAGTACAACAGTCAAAGAGAATGGTAAAGATATTATTGCATCTATTGATGGGATTAAGATTTCAGCTGATGACGTCTATGACATATTTTCTTCAAAATATGTTGGACAAGTTTCAATGTTTAATTATATTTTAAAGCAATTAATCAATGAAAACTTTCCTATTAATGATGCAATGAAAAAAGAAGCTCAAGATACTATTGATACAATTGTTACCAATTATAAAAACCAATATGGTGATGATTACGAAAGTTATTTAGAAAAAGATTTGAGTTCAGTAGGACAATATCAAAACATTGATGAATACAAACAATCACTTATTGATAACTTACAATATGCAGAGTTTAAGAAAAAATATGTAAAAGAAAACTTTGATACAGTTTTTGAAGATTATTACAAGGTAGAAAAACCTCGCATGATGAGCATTATTAAAATTGCAGTTGAGGATATGGAAAATCCTACTGATGAAGAAAAAGAGAAATTAAAAGAAGTCAAAGAACTTTTGAAAACGGATAAAAGTTTTGAAGATATTGCCAAAGGATATTCAGATGATGTATCTAGAAGTGCTAATGGTTACATTGGTATTGTTGATTCTACACTAGGTTTATACAATACTTATGGTGATGATGTTGAGAAAAAAGCTTTCTCTTTAAAAGAAGGAGAAATAAGTGATGAAATCAAAGGAAATGATGGATATTATTTTCTACACTGTACAAGTCAAAACAAAGAAACAATAAAAGAAGAATTGAAAAGTGTTGATTTAACATCACCATTGCTTATTTATGATGATTATATTATTTATTTAGCATTTAATACTTATGAAATTCAATATGCTAATGATGATATCAAAAAACAAATCAAAGAAGTTGTAGATGATGCGTTAAAAGTCAGAACTGAAGAAAGAGAGGATGCATAATGAAAAAATTAGTTATGTTGTTATTATGTGGTGGATTACTTGTTGGATGTTCTTCTCAGTATAGTATTAAAGTCAGTGATTCATCTTTAAAACTTGCAAGTGGTTCTGGTCTTGATATTTCTAAACAGGAATATTTTGAATATTTACTAGATACTTATGGAGCAAATGCTGTTTTAACTGAAGTATTAACTTCAATAGCTGATAAAGAAGTGACTGATCAAGATAAAATTGATAAACTTCTTCAAGAAAGAATTGAAATATATACCAAATATGGTGGTGGAGATTTAAAAAAATATGCAACATCTTTAGGTTATAAAGATGAAAATGAGTATATAGATACAACTTTATTACCTGATGTCAAACAAGAATTATTGAGAAATAAATATATAGAAGAACATTTTGATGATTTAGTAAATGAATATGAAATAAGTTGTCTTAAAAAGATTATCGTTGATAAAGAATCAAAAGCTTTATCAATTATCAAAGATTCAACAAGTGAAGAAGCATTTGATAAAATAATGAAAGAATATGGAACAAATGGCGAAGATGCTGGTATTGTTACAAATAAAAGTGCTTTAGATGAAAATTTGAAAAAAATGCTATCAAAATTCAGTAAAATTGATAAAGATGGTATTTATAAAGATGCCATAGAATTAAGCGATGGTAACTATGCTGTGGTTTATTTGTATGACACAGAAAAAAAGGATAAAGAGGATTATATTCAATCTTTAACTTCTATTGATGAGTTAAAAACAAAAATTGAAGGTATTTATTTAAAGAAATATAACTTCAAAGTCTATGATAAGAAGCTAGAAAATACTATTAAAGATTTTTCTGATGAATATATTGAATAAAGGGTTTCCCTTATTCTTTTTTTATTGTAGAATATAAAAAGGAGGTAATGTCTAATGGAAAATTGTATTTTTTGCATGATTGCTAATCATGATATACCTGGAAAAATAATTTATGAAGATGATATATGTATGGCTTTTTTAGATTTAAGTCAAGCGACTGATGGCCATACTCTTGTCATACCAAAAAAACACTTTACTCATTTTTTAGAGGTTGATCAAAATATACTTTCTCATATGATGAAAATAACACAAGATATAGCTAAAAAGTTAGAGGATAAATTAAATTGTAAAGGTTTTAATATTATTACAAATATGAATGAAGTTGCAGGTCAAACTGTTCATCATTTTCATATTCATATTATACCTCGTTATAAAGAGGTTGAAGGATTTAATCCACAATATACTGATCGCTCAAAAGCAGTTCATCTTGATGATATTTATTGTACAATTATGGATTAAAGGAGTATATTATGAAAAAAATTTCAATTAATATGTTATCTAATGCTGATAAGGTCGATGGACAGGGAGTTGGAAGTGCATATTTAGAACAAGTGGCTCTCATTCAAAATGAATTGGATGATTATTTTGATGTCTTGATTAATAGTTCTCAAGAGTGTGATATTATTCATTGTCATACAATCTTGCCTAAATACTTGATTCAAATGAAAAAGAGTAAAGGTGTTAATGTGGCATATGTTCATTTTTTACCTGATACTTTAGATGGTAGTATTCGTTTACCAAAACATGCTTTTCATGTTTTTAAAAAGTATGTAACATATTTTTATAACACTGCTGATTATTTAATTGTTGTGAATCCTATTTTTATTGATGGTCTTGTAGAATTTGGTATTCGAAGAGATAAAATCAAGTACATACCTAATTACGTATCAAAAGATACATTTTATAAACTACCTAAAGACAAAAATAATGAAACTCGTCAAAAATATGGAATCAAAGAAGAAGATTTTGTTGTTTTAGGAGTGGGACAAGTTCAAACGAGAAAAGGTGTCAAGGATTTTATTGAAGTTGCAAAAATGATGAATGATGTTACATTTATATGGGCTGGAGGCTTTTCCTTTGGTATGATTACTGATGGTTATGATGAATTAAAGGATATTTATGAAAACCCACCACAAAATGTTAAATTTATAGGAATTATACCTAGAAATGAAATGAATGCTATTTATAACATGGCTGATGTTTTATTTATGCCTTCTTATAATGAATTATTCCCAATGTCTATATTAGAGGCTGTTAATAGTCAAAAACCACTTTTACTAAGAGATTTAGAATTGTATAAAGATATTTTGTTTGAAAAGTATCTCAATGCATCAACAAATAATGATTTTGTAAAACATTTAAATGATTTAAAAATGAATCACGAAATATATGAACAATATTCTTCATATTCTTTAGAAATTAGTGAATATTATTCTAAGGAACATATCAAAGAAATGTGGAAAGATTTTTATATAAGTATTGTTAAGAAAGAGAATTAATTCTCTTTTTTTCATAAATAAAAGAAAGGTTTCCCTTTCTTATTCATTCATTTTAGGTTTGTAAATCATTCTATTTTCTAATGAGAATATTCTTTTCGAATACTCCCCTGGTTCAACTTGTTCTATTGCTTTATCAAACATATTCATTCTCGCATCAAAATTATCTATAAAATGAACAACTTCAGCTTCTTTGATTTGAGGAAGAACTGGTGAACCATATTCATTTTTACCATGATGAGATAAAATAATATGTTGTAATAAAATAACTTCCTCCCCTTCTATATTCAACTCTTGGCTTGCTTCATAAACCATTGCTTGTGCAATAGAAATATGTCCTAATAACTTTCCTTCTAAAGTATAATTAGGAACAACTGGACCACTTAATTCAACTATTTTTCCTAAATCATGCAACAAAATACCTGCATAAATTAAATCAGCATTTAATTTAGGATAAAAACTCATTAATGCATCAGCAATTTTCAACATTGATAATGTATGGTATGCTAATCCTGATACAAATTCATGATGATTTTTGCTTGCTGCAGGATAAATTTTTATTTTCTCTATATGCTTTTCATACAAATGTTTAGTCAAGGCATAAAGTTTCATATTAGAAATACGTTTAATATAATCCATTAACTCTTTGATGATTGTATCACCATCTACAGGTGCTTTTGTCAAAAATTGTACCTGCTGTGATTCTTGATAAGAAACATTATCTATACTTACAATTTTCATTTGTCTATCATCACTATATTTAATAATATCCCCTTTACCTCTTACCACAGCACCAATTGTAAGAGTAGACATATTTTCTGCTGTTGCATTCCATAATTTTGCATCTATTGTTCCTGTATCATCTTGAAAAGTAATACTCAAATAATTACTTTTTTTTGTTCCATTTGTTTTGCCACTTGTAACATGTGAAATCAACGCAGTAAATTCTACATTTTCATCTCCACATTTCATATTTTTAATTTTAATCATTCGCTTCCTCCCATAACTCATTAATAATTTCTACAACATCATCATATTCATACCCTTTTTGAACCAAAAAAGTAATAATTTTACTTCTTAATATGCGTGAATCATAACGTGATTTATAACGATTATAAACACGATGATATTCTTTTGTAAGAAGCATTTTTGTATGTTCCTTAGGTATTGTAAACTCAAAATCATTAATTGCCTGTTCAATAACATCAGCTGAAAAACCTTTATTAAATAGCTTGCTTTTAATATTTTGAATTAATGCATATTCAGGCCTTGTTGTATTTTCATTATATAATTTTTGAACAAGGTCTGTAGCTTTATTATATTCCAATTCTTTTTCATACCCAGCCAAAAATTCATCTATAACAAATGGAGAAACACCATCACGTTTAAGATTATAAATAATTTTATTAATACCTAACCCTAAACGTGTTGATTTTTGAAAATAGTTCTTTGTATACTCCAAATCATCAATCAAATTCTTTTGAACCAATAAATCCATTGTCATATCTATTTGAATATCATCAAAATCACCTTTATCAGATAACTTCTTTTGCATTTTCAAATATGTATAATCTTTATAAGTCAAATACTTTAATGCAAGTTGATAAGCTTTAGATACCTGTTCATGATCTTTTAATGCATCTAATTCCTCTCTATCAACAACTTGTCCAACAAATAAACCATATCTATCAATAACATTTTGTGATAAATTTAAAATAATTTGATGGTTGTCAAATTGAAATGCCACTTCTTTCTTTTGATTATTTGTAGGTGTCATAGATACAACTTTATAACAATAATGATGTTTAGATAATGCTTTTTGATAAACCAGCATAATATTTTTATAGAAATTTTCACTACTATATTTCATCGCATCACAAAATGCCTGATTTGATAATTCACTTAAATTGTGATTTGATAATTGTAAAATAAGTTCTATCAATTCATCTTTTTCGTTAAAAAAATATCCATTTTGACCATGTTGAATGACCCCTTCTAGATTCTTATCATAACGTGCTATTGCTGGTATTCCACTTGCCATTGCTTCAATAAAAGTTAATCCCTGAGTTTCAGTCATAGAAGCTGATACAAAGACATGAGAAACATGATAATATGAAGGAACAAATTGACTTTCCTTAGCTCCTGTAAAGAAAATACAATCATTTAAATCTAATTGCTCAACCATCCCTTTAAGTTCATTAAGTTGTGGTCCTCCACCAACAATTAATAAACAAATTTGAGAATTCATTTTATGAATATCAACCATTGCATCAATTAATAAGTCAATACTTTTTTCAGGAGCTATTCTCCCTAAAAATATAACAACAAACTTATCTTCTAAATGATATTCTTTAATAATATCATTCATCAATTCTTTGTTCATATTTTCTTTAGAAAAACGTTCTAATTGTAAACCAGTTCCAACAACATTAATAGAATTAGAAATGCCATACTCTCTTAATGCATCAGCTGTTTTTTGAGATGGAACAATTAATTCAGAACATGTTTCTCCATATATTTTAGATATTTTTTCAATAATTTTTTTTGCCACTTGATCAACAGCTTTCATATGTCCAGAAGTTAAATAGTGTGAGTAATCAGCCCACATTGTATGATATGTGTAACAAACTGGTACATTTAAAATTTCACCTGCTATCTTACCAAATATTCCTACTCCAAATTCAGTTTGAATATGAATAATATCAGGCCTAAACTCTTTTAATTCTTTCATTCCTTTAAAAGAATATATATTAGATGCCCTATATCCATACAACTTCTTTAAATCAATTCCTGGTAAACGGAGTATATATTCATCATCAACATAATGACTTTCATGAGGAAGTGTTGTTGTAACAACCAAAACATTATGACCATTTTTTACCAATTCAGATTTTAAAATAGATGTTGAAGTTGCAACACCATTAATATCAGGTAAATAAGTATCACTAAATAATGCAATATTCATCATATCACTCCGTTCTATTACTGTTTATTTCTTTATCAAACGAGAAAACCAATCCACCTAATATCAAGCCTAAATAATATGTCATAAATCTCCATAAAAACATAGAAGATGAAACACCTACTGTTCCTAAAAAAGAAAATAATAGTATATATACACCTTCACTTCCACCGCTTGATCCAGGAATAGGTAAAAATGCATTAATCAAATATATAAACGAACATAATCCTATAAAATCAAAAAACTGAGATGGACTCACTTGTAAATTTAATGCCTTAGCAGCTAAAAATGGTGTGCTATATAAAAATGTTAATCTTATAAAATTACATAAACAAGATTTCAATAAAACAGGAACATTCTTTTGTAGAAACTTTAATTGATCTCTAAAATCAGATAAATATTGTTCAATCTTAGCGCAAGTAGATTCATAATTTTTTATAAGCCTTATCTTACTTAAAACTTTAAGGACTGTATGCGTTAAAAAATTTTGCAGTTTCTTAGATTTAGCACCAGCAAATAAGCCCAAAATAACAACAAAATTAATAATAAAGCCAAGTAATGCAAGACTAAATATTTCTGTTCCTTCATTTACAAAATAATTGTATTTTAAGGCAACACATATTGCAGTATATAAAACCAACACACTTTGATAACAAATAAAGCACATGAGCAATATACTAGAAGAATGAGTAGGTGAAATACCTTGTTTATTAAATATATAAACCTGAGCAAATTGCCCACCACTAGCAAATGGAGTAATCCCATTAAAAAAAACACCACTTATTGCATTAACAAAAGATTGTTTAAAAGTATAATTGTTTTTATAAACTTTACCAAAAATCCATAATGAAAAAGCATCAAGAATATAACAAACAATCATAATAAAAAGCATTATAATAATCCATAAAATATGAGCTTTTTGAAATGCCTCAATCACTTGTTTCCATTGATTACCAATAGATAAATAAATAGAAAGGCTACCAATAAGTAGTATAATAACTATATTAATAAGATATTTTTTACTATTCATATGATTATAAATAAAGAAACTATTTTCTTTAATCTCCTTTCCAAAATAATGGTTATCATATATAAATATTTTACTATATTTTTGTGAACAAAAAAAGAACAAAAAACTAAAAAATTTCCAGTGTATAAAAAAAGGGAGAGAAAACCTCTCCATGAGAACCGGCAGCGTGCTATTGTCGCAGGTGACCAC
>CAJUJC010000093.1 GCA_910586805.1 uncultured Erysipelotrichales bacterium
AAATAGTATTCATAATTATTTCCTCCTTTATTATTTATTCCATAATATAAATTGTATTTTTAGCGTTAAAATTCATATGTCATTCATAAAAATAATTTAATATATAGAAACTTAAAGGAGGGTATAAAAATGACTAAAGAAGAAGCAAATGAATTTGTAGAAACAATGAAAGAAATTGGAGATGAATGGACTGTAGAACAAGCGTTAGATGCCTATAGTGATAAATCTCTAGATGAAGCACTCACTGACAGAAAAGCTTCAGTAGGTATTTTAGGCGACATTATGAGTACAATCCTTAATCGCTAAAAATAAAGAGAGAATGAACTTAATCATTCCCTTTTTTATTTTCAAGTTTTTCCATTTCTTGTTTAATAGTAAATATCAAATCTTGAATCGTTCTTTCTTGAATACTATATCTTTTTCTTTCCTCCTCAAACTTTAGTGCTTGTTCCATTGCTTCAGTTTTTTTCGAAGCATAATAGTCTTTCACCTCAGTCATAATTTCAAACATACCATCCAAGAATACTTTCTGTTCTTGTTCAGTCATTTATATTCACTCCTTTCATAATAGAATCTGCATAATCCGCGTAAAACATCTTGCAGTCAAAATTTCTATACTAGTATATTATCACGTAAATAAGATTAAAATTTATCAATTTCTAAATATCGTAATTCATCATTTATAGTTTGATATGGATTTGAAACATAATATTTATCCTTTATTTTCTCAGCACTAAATCGTCTAACATATAAATCTACTGCTATTTTTCTTGTTATTGGGGATAAAGCATTTAGTATAGTTTCAATAAATGCTATTTCTTTATTAAGTATATTTAATTTATGTATTAATTTATCTTTTTTATCTATCATTTCATTCCATTTCTTAGTCTGATCATATTGATTCGTTTGTCCTGTAGATACTTGTCGTATTACGCCATTGGATTTATTTAAACTAAATAATATCTCATCTAGTTCGTCCTGTACCTGTCCAGATTCATGATTTAAATACCTAAGTTCTTTAATCTTAGATTTAAAATAATCAATCTTTAATCGTTCATTGTGAGAATATCTTCCTGGCATATGTTAATCCCTAATATCATCTAACCACTCTAAAAACGGTTTACGAAATATTATAAAAACCTTTCTATACTTATGTGAAATAAAATAACATTTTGGTATTACTTTATTTTCAACTTGTTTCCTTATAAATGTTTCCGATAAACCCGATATTTTTGATGCTTCTTTAACTGTTATTGTAAGACTGTCATTAGTCATTATTAATTTAATCAACCTCCTCTAACTCAACACTAGTGTCAATAAACATTATAAGTAAAAATAATGATAAAAACTTAACAAATTAAATTGTTATAATGTATAATGTCGTTAGGAGGTGAATATGTGAAAAATCCAAATGGATTTGGTACAGTAACAAAATTAAAAGGAACAAGAAGAAAACCTTGGATAGTAAAAGTAACAATTGGATATGATAAAAAAACAGGTAAACAAAAACAAAAAAGTCTAGGAACATTTGAAACTAGACCTGAGGCGATGAAACAGCTAGTTTTATATAATGCTACAAAAGAAAATGAAGAACTTATGAAAAGTGTAAATATTAACACTACTAATAAAGAAGTTCATACTTTTAAAGAATGTGTCTTAGCAGTAATAGAACGAGACAAAGATAAAAAATCTAAAAAATGGGAACAAACAAGAAGACATTCATTAAAACTTTTATCAGATATCGTAGATAAAGATATAGCAACATTAGATTTATTTACAATACAAGATAGTTTTAATAAAGTTCGAGCAGATGGGAAATCTAAATCAACTTTAACAGCTTGCAAAGTAACTTGTAATTTTGCATTTGAATATGCTGTAATGCATAAATATATAGGACCTTTAGATAACTATGTACAATATATTGATACTACGTCTGATGCAGAACGAAAAATTATACATACACCATTTACTAAGGAGGAAATATCTTTAGTCATAAAGGATAATTCATTAATGTCTAAAGTTGTATTAGTTTATATTTTGACTGGTTGTAGAACTATGGAATTATCAAATGTCACTAGATACGAAGACCATATAGTATGTGGGTCAAAAACAAAGAATGGGAGAAACAGAAAGATTCCTATTCATTCATATATAGAACCATTTATAGACGAAGCACTAAAATATTTAAATGGCAAAAGTTATGATGGAATAAGTGGCGCATTCGAAAGATATATGAATAAACTAAACCTGAAACATACTATGCATGATACTAGAAATACATTTGCAACTCTAGGAAAAGAAAACGATATGAAATTATCTGTAATTAAAAAGATTATGGGTCATAGTTTAGGCGATATTACTGAAGATATTTACACTCATGAATCCATTGAATATTTAAAAAAAGAAATCGAAAAAATTCAGGTTTCTTAAAAAATGTTACTTATATGTTACTTACCAACTGTAAACAAGTAGTTATAACTATTATAAATACTGATAAAAAAGCATATATTCACTTAACTTTCTACTCTATATATACCTGGTTCAAGACGATTTTTCTTCAAAAAAAATGAGATAAATAAAAAAAGTCATATTTTTATGACTTTTCTACATGTTTTTTAGTTTTTCTACAACTCCATCATATTTAGATTGATAATCAGCGAGCTTTGTTTTTTCAGCGTCTACCTTAGCCTGAGGTGCTTTTGAAACGAAATTTGGGTTAGAAAGCATACCTTGACAACGTTTGATTTCACCTTCAAGTTTCTTTAATTCTTCTTCTAATTTTTTCTTTTCAGCTTCCAAATCAATATAATCACCAAGTTCAATAATTAAAGCATTACCACCTTTAATCATTTCAACAGCAACATTAGATGATGTTTCAACATTATAACCAATACAACGTGCATGGCATAATTTATAAATATATGGAGCAATATCACTTAATAAATCAGATAATGTTGCATCTTTTGTTTGAATACTATATGCAATTTCAATAGAGTTTTTAATGACATAAGATGCTCTCATGTTTCTAATCCCTTTAACAACATCAAACAAATAAGTAAATTGATCATTAATTGTATCATTATCAAAATGATGATTGATTGTAGGCCAATCAGCAATACATATTGATTCTTTTAAATGTGGAATACTTTGATATATTTCTTCAGTTACAAATGGCATAAATGGATGTAATAAACGTACAATTGCATTTAACACATAAACCAATGTATTTTGAGTCGCCTTCTTTTCATCTCCATCACTATTTAAATGAACCTTAGATAACTCTATATACCAAGAACAAAAATCATCCCAAATAAAGTTATATAACTCACTTCCAACATTTACAAACTCATATTTATTCATATTTTCATCAACTGATGCAATGACATCATTTAAACGATTTAAAATCCATTGATCAGATAAATTTAAATGTTCAAAACTTAAATCTTCATATTTCATATCTTCATCAATATTCATTAAAACAAATCTTGCACTATTCCAAATTTTATTAATAAAATTCCATGAAGATTCTAATTTTTCAGGAATATATCTTAAATCCATACCTGGAGCTGAATTTGTTGTTAAGAAGAAACGAAGTGTATCTGCTCCATATTCATCAATAACATCCATTGGATCAACACCATTTCCTAAAGATTTAGACATCTTTCTTCCTTGTTCATCACGAATTAATCCATGAATTAAAACATCTTTAAACGGTCTTTGTTTTGTAAATTCTAATGATTGGAAAATCATACGTGATACCCAGAAGAAAATAATATCATATCCTGTTACAAGTGTATTTGTTGGAAAATAACGTTGAAATAATGGTGAATCAGTATTTGGCCAATCTAATGTTGAAAATGGCCATAACGCACTTGAAAACCATGTATCTAAAACATCTTCATCTTGTTTCCAATTTTCTATATCCAAAGGTGCTTCTTTTCCCACATAAACTTCTCCAGTTTCTTTATGATACCAAGCAGGAACTTGATGTCCCCACCACAATTGACGTGAGATACACCAATCTTCAATATTTTCCATCCATTGTTTAAATGTTTTTTCAAAACGTGATGGAACAAATGAAACTTTATCATCTATTTCTTGGTTTGCTAGTGAAGCTTCTGCTAAAGGTTTCATTTTTACAAACCATTGTTTTGATAAATATGGTTCAACAATAGCATTGCTTCTTTCAGAATGTCCTACTTGATGCATATGTGTTTCAATATGATCCACAACACCATCTTTTTCAAAATCGTTGACCAAAGCTTGACGACACTCAAAACGATCCATTCCTTTGTATTTTCCACACATATCGTTCATTGTTCCATTATCATTCATACAAATTGGCATTGCTAAATGATATTTCTTTGCTAAAGCAAAGTCATTTGGATCATGAGCAGGTGTACATTTCATAACTGCTGTCCCAAAACTCATATCAATATAATCATCTGCCATAATTGGTAAAGCTTCACCATTAGCTGGATTGATTGCATGTTTACCTACTAAATGTGTATATCTTTCATCATCAGGATGAACAAAAATAGCTTGATCTGCAAACATTGTCTCAGGACGTGTTGTTGCTATAATTAAAGTTTCATCAGTTTCAACAACATTATATTTAAAATAATACATATGACCTTCAATTTCTTTATGTATAACTTCAATATTTGATAAAGCTGTTCTTTGAACAGGGTCCCAGTTAATAATACGTTCACCTTGATAAATCAAACCCTTTTCATATAAAGTAACAAACACAGTTTTGACAGCATCACTAAGCCCTTCATCAAGTGTAAAACGTTCTTTTGAATAATCTAATGATAATCCTAGTTTTTCCCACTGAGAACGAATAATTGACGCATACTCTTCTTTCCAAGACCATGCTTTTTCCAAAAATCCTTCTCTACCTAAATCATAACGAGAAATTCCATCTTCTCTTAATCGTGCTTCAACTTTTGCTTGTGTAGCAATACCAGCATGATCCATACCAGGTAACCACAAAGCATCATAGCCTTGCATTCTTTTATAACGAATAATCATATCCTGTAAAGTTGTATCCCAGGCATGTCCTAAATGTAATTTCCCAGTTACATTTGGTGGAGGTATAACAATACTATATGGTTTTTTAGAAATATCTCCTGCTTCAAAATATTTCTTATCAATCCAATGTCTATACTTTCCCTCTTCTACTTCTTTATGATTATACTTACTCGCTAATTCCTTCATCATCATCACCACTTTCTAAATACTCTTCAGGAATATCATAGTCATAAAAATCATCTTTATGTTCTAAAACAAAATCAGTTAACTTTTCATTTAAATTTGTTGTACTAATTAATGTCAAATATTCATTAGTAAAATCAGAAAAATTATAACGTGCATAATCACCCATTTCTGGATCATTTTCATCATCTTCCAAATCTTTCTCAATAATTTCTGCAAAACGTCTTGCAGCTCTCATTAAATCATAAATATCATACGCTCCAACCTTTTCAAAAATTTCAGCACAAATAGGTACAAATTTTTCATATGCTGGACTTAAGAAAAAACTATGTAATGAAGCATGAGCACTATCTAAAGAATTTGAAATTAAATAAATACCATAAATGATTCTTTCACTTTCATTCATATTATCAAAATAATTATCAAAATCTTCCTCTTCCTTTCTCATACAATGAAAAAGTACAGCTGCACTTACATCTTCTCTTGGACATTCATCAAGTGATCCCTCTTTTAAATAAGTATACTTTTGTTTCTTTTCCTGATAAATAAGAGCTGCTTTTCTTTTTTCCTTTTTAATTTGTCTCATTCTCTTTGTTGTAAATAAATAAAGAAAAATAATAGCTCCTATAAAAAAGATCCAAACAATCATGTGTGTAAATGGCATATTCTATATCCTCCCTGTTTTAATAAAAAAGAACATCCGCATAAGGACGAATGTTCGTGGTACCACCTTAATTTATATACATATTGTATACCTTAAAACTTTAACGCAGTTTTACGTGTTCACTTACTTTATTTCAGAAAACATACTCCAAGGCTACCTTCCACTTTCTTTTCTACTTCTTTTCACCAAACAGAAGCTCTCTACAAGAATACAAAAGTGTACTCCTCCTTTTCAACGTACTCATATTCTAACAAAGCCAACAATAATTGTCAATTATATTTGTTGAATAAAAGCTTGAATGGAGTCTAAATAATATAATAATCTTGATAATTTGATAATATTCTCTATTTCATCATTTCCATAATAAATTAGTGGAACAATATTCATCAAACAACATAATAATAACTTTTCATCTTCTTTTAATTCAATTTTTTGAAAATAATACTGAGAAAAACAATCCAAATCAAAAAGAATATCAGGAATACGTTGATACATATCAAACAAATCATAAATAGGTAAATCTATACAAATATTATCAATTGATAATAAACATTGCTGTTTTAATGAAATATGATCATAATCAAAATGCTTATAATTTAAACATACCCTAACTTGTGAATAAGATTTTGTAAGCTCTAAATACTGAGACAAGTATTGTCTTGCATGACATAATGATTCATATATACGATAATAATTCATAACAAACATCCATTGACTTGGTGAACGATATACAATTGTTTCAAAATTTTTCATCATATTTTCATAAAAAATTTCTCTTTCTTGTATAATCAACAAGATATCATGATGAAGTATTTCAAAATAATCATGATTAATCTTAGTATAATAAAAGCTTTGTAGATGGATGTGAGCAAGCGTTTCAAAATAAAATTTTACTTTCATTTCTTTTAAAGCACCTTGACTATTATCAACATAAGGAAGCAAATAACAATATTGATTCTTATATGGTGTAATGACTTCATTATATTTGTTGAAATATGGTTTCACAAAACATTTTAAATGCAAAACTTCTATATAGTCATTCACTTTTTCAATATTTTTATTTTCAACAATTTTCACAACATAAAGACAATCATTTGATTTTATTTTATAAGCTTTTGAAGAAAGTTTAATAATTCCAACAACATCTATATCATAATAATTTTTTATAAGTTGTTTCATGCACTATATGGAACAATAATAATAGTTCCTTTCGACAATGAACGTTCATGATTATAATTTTTAATCACATATTCATCGACTTTATAACGAGATGCAATAGACTGATAAGTATCTCCATCCTGAACAACATACATATAATAAGTTCCTATATCATAATCATCTTCTTCAATGACTTCTTCTTTTTTAACAACTTGTTTAACTTCATGAACTTTAGGCATATGTTGTTGAATTTCTTGTTCTATGACCTCAACAACTTCTTGTTCTTCAATTTGATTTTCTTCTTCCCTTAATAGATTTTCAATATCTTCACTTATATCATCTTCTTCTTGAACAACTTGTTCAGTTTCAATAACACGATCTTCATCATCTTTAACACCATAAATACTTGCTTGAATCACTAAAGAAAGATTTCCATCATTTAAATAATAATCAAAATCTTCCACTTTTACATTGAATTCATTACGATCTTCAATCTTAGAAAATTGTGCTAAAATATCTAAATCTATTGTCTCATGAAAATTCTTTTTAGATGATTCATCTTTATAATCACCATTAATCATAATACTTCCATAAGCTCTCATACCTTGGTTTTCCATTTTGTAATTAATTGATTCATCTACTGAGATAGAAATCAATTCTTTTAATTCACGATTTAAATCAACTAATTTCTTAAAATATATTTTTTGCATACATACCCTCCTATCAAACCATATGCAAAATAAGAAAGAATATGAAAAAAAGAAGTATTTTTTTACTTCTTTATAAGTTCTAAAGCTTGTTCTAAAACATTTTTTCCATTCATCATCCCATAATCCTTGATACTTATATTATCAATAGGAACACCTTTCGCATTAGCCTCTATGGATTTTCGAGCATATTTAACTTGTGGTCCAAGTAAAATGACATCAATCGTATGGGCATTATCTTTAATTTCATTAGCACTTACAGCCCAAATCTTAGCCTCTATCCCTTGTTCCACAGCAGCCTTTTTCATCTTTTCTACCAAAAGACTTGTTGACATTCCAGATGCACAACATAATACAATATGTACCATAAAATCGCCCCTCTCATTTATTTTCATTATACACCTAATCTCTAAACTTGTTAAGAATAAAAAAGGAGGTCTCCCTCCTAATTTAAACACAACTTTAATATTTCATCCCAAACTTCATCAATACCTTTTTTTGATAGACTAGAAAAACGTACAAAAGCGTCATTTTCATCAAAATTCAAAGTTTTTTTAATCATTTTTTCATTTTTCACTAAATCATTACGTTTTAATTTATCTTCTTTTGTCGCAACAACAATAACAGGTATTTCATAATATTTAGCATATTCATACATTTCAATATCATCACGCGTTGGTTTATGACGATAATCTACAATTAATACAAGTCCTCTCAAAGTCTCACGTTCACGTAAATAAGTATCGATCATTTCTCCAAAACTTTCTTTTATCTTATCATTAACTTTTGCATACCCATATCCTGGAACATCAACCAAATGAAGTTCATCATTGATATTAAAAAAATTAAGTGTTCGTGTTTTTCCAGGTGTACTAGAAACTTTTGCTAATTTTCCTCTACCTGTTATCGTGTTGATAAAACTCGATTTTCCTACATTACTACGCCCCGCCATACAAATTTCAGGAATCGTTGTATGAGGCCATTGTGATTTCCATGCTGCACATAATACAAACTCAGCCTTGTTTACTTTATACATAATCAATCTCCTTTTTAAAAATAGAGTCAAATGACTCTATTTTAATAATGCATGTTCAATAACTGTATCAA
>CAJUJC010000094.1 GCA_910586805.1 uncultured Erysipelotrichales bacterium
GACATCTCAATTGTTTAAAAAGTTTGTTTTTTAAATGCTCATCTACCCTTTCTTTATTTAATAAAGCTTTATAAATTTTTTGAAAATCTCCTTCATACTTTAATGAGAAATATAATGTTAATTCTTCCATATATAAAAACCCTCCTACCCTATATATTCACGTTTTTTTTCAATTTTTCTTCAAAAAAATAAAAAAATTTTTTATTATTATCATTTTCTCACTATTTTCTCAACTAATTTTCATATATTTATCAATATACAACCAAACAAGAAGACTACCATAAAAAAACAAAAAAACTCACTAATGAGTTTTAAATATCTAATGTTAATTGTTCATTCATAACATCAATAACAGGTTGAAATGTTTTTCTATGGATAGGTGTTATTCCATACGCTTTTAAAGCCTCTTTATGTTGCTTTGTAGGATACCCTTTATGCTTTGCAAACCCATATTCAGGATACAAACAATCATATTCTTTCATTATACGATCTCGTGTAACTTTTGCTAAAATACTTGCTGCCCCAATACTCATAGATAAAGCATCTCCCTTAATAATAGCCTGATGTTCAATCGCACTTCCTAAAGGCATAGCATCAGTAAGTGCATAATCAGGTGTTATAGAAATATGTTCAATCGCCCTTAACATCCCTATTTTACTTGCTTGATATACATTAAATTGATCTACTTCATCAACATCAATCACTTCGATTTGATATGCTAATGCATTTTCAATAATTAAATCATATAAAGCTTCTCTTTTCTTTTCGGTTAATTTCTTAGAATCATTAATATTTTCATTGTAATAACCTTTAGGAAAAATAACTGCTCCTACAACCAACGGTCCAGCCATTGGTCCTCGACCTGCTTCATCTAAACCAATAATTATCTTCTTTCCATGTGAGTAAGCCTCATTTTCAAATTTTAATCTTTCACACATGACAGATCCTCCCATGTCACTCTACCAATACTACCATCATAAATCTCACTAAACAATAACTCAATGACTCTATCATAGTCAGTTTCCCCTCTTAATGGTTTGATTTTACGAACACGAGCAATATGATCAAAACATTTTAAGACCCAATCATCTTCTAAATCAACTTCTAAACGAAATCTTTCTCTTAGTAAATCAGGGTAATTTCGTGTTATATATTCAATTGCATAAATAAATAATTCATCTAAAGGTAAAATATCTTGTTTAATAGATCCAATAAGTGCAATATTTCTTGCAATGTGAATATCTTCAAATTTAGGCCATAAAACACCTGGTGTATCAAACAATTCAAAATCTTTCGCCACACGAATAATTTGTTGTGACTTAGTAACACCTGGCTTATTTCCTGTTATCGTCGCTTTACGATTGGCTAATTTATTGATAAAAGTAGACTTTCCTACATTAGGAATTCCCATGACAATCGCTCTAATAGCCCTTGGTTTCAATCCTCTTGCTTGTTCTTTTTCCATCTTCTCTTTTAAAACAACTCGACATTTTTCAATAATCTTTTGATATTCATTAAAGTTCTTTAAATTGACACTTATTGTAGAGTAACCCAAAGATTCATAGTATTGTTGCCATTGATTTGTTTTTATATCATCTGCCATATCTTTTTTTGTTAAAACAATAAGTCTAGGTTTTTGTTTAATGATATCATTAAACATTGGATTTTTTGATGAATAAGGTGCTCTTGCATCAACCAATTCAATCACAATATCAATCCATTTCATACGTTCATTTATTTCTCTTTTTGCCTTAGCCATATGACCAGGAAACCATTGAATTTGTGCCATATACTCCTCCTTAATTCATCCATTGAATATTTGAAAATGGAAACAAAACAACACCATTAATACCAATAATATCTTCAATCACAAAAGGACCTAACTCCCTAGAATCAGTTGATCTTAAACGATTATCTCCCATCATAAAATATTCATCATTTTTAAGTGTCACTTCAAAATCATCAGTAAATAACTCTGTATTATAAATTTTCTTGGAATTTTCTACAAACTCAGGATCTAAAAAATCTTGTTCAACCAATTCATTATTAACATATAAAACATCATTCTGATATCGAATTGTTTCTCCTGGTAAGCCAATAACCCTTTTAATAATTTTTTCATCTAACTCTTCACTATAAATAATTGCAATATCAAATCTTTTAATATTATCCTTATGAACACCAATCGCATTAACTAAAGCAATGTTTTTGTCAAATAGTGTATTTTCCATAGAAACACCTTCAATTCTTACTGGAATAACAACAAATTTAAAAATACCTATTGTCATTGCAATAATCAAAACCATCTCTACAACAGATGTTATTGTCTTTTTTACATTTTTCATAATATCACCATTTCCATTATATACTTAATTTTCTAAAAAGAAAAGCATGGGTTTACCCCATACTTCTTATTTACGGATTTCTTTAATTCTTGCTGCTTTACCAGATAATCCACGTAAGTAATGTAATTTAGCTCTACGTACTTTACCAATTTTAACAACTTCAATTCTATCAATAATTGGTGAATGAATTGGGAAAATTCTTTCTACACCAACTTGGTAAGAAATTTTTCTAACTGTGAAAGTTTCAGAAATTCCACTACCTTTTCTAGCGATACAAACACCTTCAAATAACTGAACACGTGTTTTATCCCCTTCTTTAATTGTTACATAAACTTTTAGTGTATCCCCAGGTTTAAAATCAGGGATATCGTTTCTTAATTGTTTTTTTGTAATTTGATCTACTAATTGCATATTCATAATACGACTTCCTCCTTAACAAATTTTCTCTTCAAAGTTCATAATTTAACTAACCAGCGGAACTTCTGCGTCCAAAGACTGATATATATTATCATTTTCTTATGATAAAATCAATCATTTTCTTTGATTTCTTGTAAAATTTTTTGTTCTTCTTCATTCAATTCTTTTTTTATCAATAAATCTGGTCTTTTCCTATATGTTTTAAGAAGTGATTGTTTTAAACGCCATTTTCTTATATTCTCATGATGTCCGCTCATCAAAACATCAGGTACAGTATTTCCATCATATTCAAAAGGTCTTGTGTATTGAGGATACTCCAATAATCCTGAACTAAATGAATCATCTTCATGTGATTCCTCTTTAATACTTCCTTCAATTAAACGAATAATTGAATCGCACACAACCATACTTGCAAGTTCTCCACCTGTTAAAACATAATCACCAATAGATAGCTCAACATCTACATAATCTCTTATACGTTCATCAAATCCCTCATAATGTCCACATATAATAATCAAATGTTTTTCTAATGATAATTCTTGACTATATGTCTGATTTAATGTTCTTCCCTGTGGAGACATTAAAATAACTAACGATTCAGATGTTACTATTGATTTTAAACAATCTAAAATAGGTTGACACATAAGAACCATTCCTTGTCCTCCACCATAGGGATAATCATCAACTTTCTTATGCTTATTATTAGAAAACTCTCTAAAATCATGAATGTGAACTTCTACAAGGTGAGCATCAATTGCTCTTTTAATAATAGATGTATTTACAAAACCTTCAAACATTTCAGGAAACAAAGATAAAATATCTATCTTCATATTAAAAGCCCTCAATCAAAGTCACATCAATACGTTTTTCATCAATATCAACATCTTGAACAAAAGCATCAACATAAGGAATCATGATTTTTCTATCACCATCAACAACCAATATATCATGGTGATTATATAACTGAACTTCAGTAACTGTTCCTAATACCTTATCATCCTGATAAACTTTACATCCAATCAAATCACTAATATAATACTCATCTTCATCTAATAAATCAGTATTCTTATCAGCATATAATAAACATCCTTTATATTTTTCAACAAAATTAATATTTTCATGTTCTTCAAAAGTCACTAAAATATGTCCTTTATGAAAACGATATTTCTTAACAACCATATCAATCATTTGATTTTCAAATGCTATCCAAAGATGTGTACCTTTTTTAAATCTCTCTTCCACAAAATCAGTAGAAGATTTCACTTTCAATTCTCCTCTAATTCCATGTGTATTGACAATTTTACCAACAATTACTTTTTCCATAAATCCTCCTAAAAAAGAGATGTGTAAACACATCTCTATTCTCCGTATGATTCAAATTTAATATCTAACTTTTTATCATTCAAACGTCCTGCAACAGACATTAATTGTCGAATAGAATTAGCCATCATACCTCTTTTACCAATAAGCTTTGCAATATCATCATGTGTTGCATAAACATATAAAACAATAGTATCTTCTTCTAAAGAAGGCATTTGTCTAACTTCAAGTTTATCTTTTTCAACAACCAATTCTTTTGCAATATCTTGTAAAGTTTTTACGTAATCCATATTGAATCACCAACTTATTTTGCTTTCTTTGCTTCAGCAAATTTTTGCATAATACCTTTTTGGCTTAATAAGTTTCTTACTGTATCAGAAGGTTGAGCACCTTGCATTAACCATTTTAAAGTTTCTTCTTCTTTCACAGTAACGACTGCTGGATTTTTAGTAGGATCATAAGTTCCTAATTGTTCAATAAAACGTCCATCTCTAGGCATTCTTGAATCAGCAGCAACAATTCTATAATATGGTGCTTTCTTTGCACCCATTCTTTTTAATCTAATTTTAACAGCCATAATATTACCTCCATTTATTATTTTTACTTGCATATCATAACATATTTTTTTAAACTGTCAAGTGTTTTTACTTAACAGCAAAGAAAAAAAGAAAATTATTTTTTCTTTTTCTTCTTATGTCTTTCTTTTTTACGATTTGGATTCATATTCATATTATGTTTTGGTCTTTGTGTAGGCATCCCTGTTGTAGGATCTAAATTTCCTAATTGTTTCATCATTAATTTTGATTGTTCAAATTGTTTTAATAAACGATTAACATCAGCTACACTACGTCCACATCCTTTAGCAATTCTTTCTTTTCTCTTTGCGTTTAAAATAGACGGATCTTTTCTTTCTTCTAAAGTCATAGAATAAATAATAGCTTCTGTTTGTTTTAACTTCTTATCTGTATCCTCATCATTAATTTCAGGCATTTTAGGCATTCCAGGGATCATTTTCATAATTCCTGATAATGGTCCTAATTTTCTTACTTGATGCATTTGTGCTAACATATCATCCAAACCAAATGTTCCTCTTTGCATCTTTTGGAATGTTTTCATTGTATCTTTTTCATCATAGACATCTTGTACTTTTTCGACTAAAGAAACAACATCTCCCATACCTAAAATTCTATCAGCCATACGATCTGGATAGAATAAATCAATAGCATCTAGTTTTTCACCAGTCCCTACAAATTTAATAGGAACATGAGTAATATGGCGAATTGATAAAGCGCCACCACCACGAGAATCCCCATCTAATTTTGTAAGAACAGCACCCGTAATACTTAAATGTTCATGGAATGAAGATGCTACATTAACAATATCTTGTCCTGTCAAGGCATCAACAACTAACAAAATTTCTGTAGGTTTAACAATATCTTTAATATTTTGTAATTCCTGCATTAAAGGTTCATCAATATGTAAACGCCCTGCTGTATCGACAATCACAATATCATGATTGTGCTCATAGGCATATTGCATTGCCTGACTTGCTATATCTTCAGCTTTGATATCAGTTCCTTTTTCAAATACAGGAATATCCAATTGTTGTCCTAATGTTTTTAACTGCTCAACAGCAGCTGGTCTATAAATATCTGCAGCAACCAACAAAGGTTTCTTTGCATATTTCTTTGTTAGTAACTTAGCAATTTTCCCAGAAGTTGTTGTTTTCCCACTTCCTTGTAAACCAACCATCATAATAACTGTTGGCTTTTTAGAAAAATCAAGTTCACTTACTGTTGTTCCTAATAATTCAACTAACTCATCATGAACAATCTTGACAACAACTTGTCCTGGTTTTAAACTCCCAACAACATCCTGTCCTAAAGCTTTTTGTCTTGTGTTTTCAATAAATTCCTTAACAACCTGAAAGTTAACATCTGCCTCTAATAATGCTAAACGTATCTCACGAAGCATTTCTTCCATGTTTTCAGTTGTTAAAGTTGATTGCCCTCTCATTTTCTTTAAAGATGATTGCAATCTTTCAGAAAGAGATTCAAATGCCATACATTACCCTCCTATATTTCCTTTAACATATCTAAATAATTATTCAAAGTTTCTCTTGAAGTCATTTGTTCTTCTTCAATTCTTTGAATTAAATCCATTCTCTTTTGATGTTTCTCAAGACTATGAAGCTTACTTTCATAATCTTCTAATAAAGCAACAGCTCTTTTTAAATTGTCATAAACAGCATTACGACTAACATCGAGTTCTTCTGCTATTTCAGCTAACGATAAATCCTCTCCATAATACAAATTCAAATAAACTTGTTGCTTATTTGTTAATAACTCTATATAACAATCCATCAATAAATTAACACGTTGTTTCTTTTCTAAACTATCCATGTTTTTACTCCATTAACCCTTTACATAAACCATAAATATATTGCTCTAAATCAAATTCTTGTAAATCATCCATTTTTTCACCTAAACCAATAAATTTCACTGGAATATTTAAAGTATCTTTAATAGATAAAACAATACCACCCTTTGCTGTTCCATCCATCTTTGTTAAAACAATACCTGTAATATCAGTAATTTTAGAAAATTCATTTGCTTGAGAAATACCATTTTGTCCAGTTGTTGCATCAACAACCAATAATGTTTCTTGTGGCCCATTTGGTACAACTCTTTTAATAATACGATTCATTTTTTCTAATTCGTTCATTAAATTGACTTTATTTTGTAAACGTCCAGCCGTATCACAAATCAAAACATCCACTTTCTTTTCTTTAGCCTGATTCAATGCATCAAAAACAACTGATGAAGGATCTCCCCCTTCTTTGCCCTTAATACATTCGATTCCTAAACGATCAGCCCATACAGCCAACTGATCAATAGCTCCAGCTCTAAATGTATCACCAGCAGCAACCATAATACTTTTTCCTTCTTCTTTCATCATATGAGCAAGTTTCGCTATCGTTGTTGTTTTTCCTGCGCCATTGACACCTACCATTAAAATAACTGTTAAATCATTTTGATCATAATTGATTTTTGTTGTCATAAAAGAATCATTTGCATAAATAACAAACATTTTATCCACAATAATATCATTAATTTTTTGAGGATCTTTCAAATTTTGCATACGAACTTCTTTTTTGATTTCATCAACAATTGTCATAACCATTGATACACCAACATCACTCATAATTAAAATATTTTCCAGTTCTTCAAAATAATCATCATCTATTTCACGATAACGTGCTGCCAAAGCATTAATCTTTGATGAAAATGATGAACCAGATCTATCCAATCCAGCAACGTATTTATCATTTTGTTTTGTTGATTTTCCAACCAATGCTTCTTTGATTTTATTAAAAAATCCCATAATATCCTCCTATGCACTTTGTGCCATATCAATAGCATCTTTTAATTTTACACTGACTAATTTTGTAACACCTTTTTGTTGCATTGTTGCCCCATACAAAAGATCACATTCTTCCATAGTTCCTTCTCTATGTGTCACAACAACAAACTGTGTTTGAGATGAAAATTCCCTTAAATACTTTGCAAATCTTTCAACATTAGCCACATCCAATGCCGCTTCTACTTCATCTAAAATACACATTGGAACAGGTCTCACTCTTAAAATTGCAAACAAACATGAAATTGCAATCAATGCCTTTTCTCCACCTGAAAACAATGTAATATTTTGAACTGCCTTTCCTGGTGGCTGTACATCAATATCAATACCTGTTTCTAAAATATTATCTGGATCACTGTATTTAAGTTGAGCACGTCCACCACCAAAAAGATTTCTAAAGACAATATTAAATTCTTTATTGATTTTTTCAAATGTTTCACTAAAACGTGCGACCATAATTTCATCCATCTCTTCAATAGCTTTTAAAATACTATCTTGAGCAGCAATCAAATCTAAGCGTTGATTATTAAGAGTTTCATAACGCGTAGAGACTTCTTCATAATCTTCAATAGCTTGTAAATTGATATGTCCCAATGATTCAATTTGATGTCTTAACAAACGTACAGTTTCCTTGGCTTCATTCATATTGATTTCTTTTGCATATTCTTCTTTTGCATATTCAAAAGTCATCTTATATTCATCATTTAATCTTAACAAATAATTAGACATTTCAGTTTCTTGTTTTGCTTTATCAACCTGCATTTGTGTCATTTGTGATTGAATTTGACGAAGAGAAGCTCTAGCCTCTTTTAAAACATTCTCAATCTTGTCATTTTCATTAACAAAACTCATACGCAATTCACGTTTAGCCTGAATACTTTCAGTTAAACGATCTCGTTTTTTCTTTGCTTCATTTAATTGATTAATCAATTCATTTTCTTGAGCACCACTTTCTATTTCCGATAACTCAATACTTTGATTTGTTAAGGTTTCATATTCACTCTTAGCGACTTGTAAATCACTTTTCTTATTCATAACAACAAGCTCTAATTTTGCAAATGACATTTGCTTTTGTAATAAATTGTGAGATATTTCTCTTGCAAGGTTATCCAAATCATTGAGTTGTACCTTCTTTTGATTGAGGTCCTTTTCTTGTGTTTGAATCAATTCTTTTAATGCTTCTAATTCACGTTTATTCACAAAAGAAGAATTTTGATTTTTATAACTTCCTCCAGTTAAAGAACCTCCAACATTAACAACCTCACCATCCATTGTCACAACTTTATATCTTGAAAAAGTTGCTTTTGAAATCATTGAAGCATGCTCTAGTGTAT
>CAJUJC010000095.1 GCA_910586805.1 uncultured Erysipelotrichales bacterium
CTTGCAAATCTTTGCATTAATTCATCTTCAAAAGAAACAAAGAATAATGAACATCCTGGATCACCTTGACGTCCTGAACGTCCTCTTAACTGATTATCAATACGTCTTGATTCATGTCTTTCACTACCAATAACCATTAATCCACCAATTTCAGCGACACCTTCACCTAATTTAATGTCTGTACCACGCCCAGCCATGTTTGTCGCAATAGTGACAGCACCTTTAACACCAGCTTTTTCAATAATCAACGCTTCTTTCGCATGGTTCTTTGCATTTAATACGTTATGTTTAATTCCACGTTTATTTAACATTTTACTTAACAATTCAGATGTTTCAACAGAAACGGTCCCAAGCAAAATTGGTTGCCCATAGGCATGACGTTTCTCAACCTCATCACAAATTGCTTTATATTTTGCACGTTGTTTCGAATAAACCAAATCAGGTTTATCATCTCTAATAACAGGTTTATTTGTAGGGATTTCAATAACACGCATATTATAAATTGTTCTAAATTCTTCTTCTTCAGTCTTTGCTGTTCCTGTCATCCCTGCTAATTTATTAAATAATCTAAAGAAATTTTGATAAGTAATTGTTGCAAGTGTAACTGTTTCTTCTTTAATTGGTACACCTTCTTTAGCTTCTAATGCTTGATGTAAACCATCACTAAAAGCTCGTCCAGGCATAACACGTCCAGTAAATTGATCAATGATCATAATACTTGCATTTCTAATATCATGACTTCCATCTTCTGTTGCAATCATATATTCAACATCTCTTGTCATTGTATAATTAGCCTTCAAAGCCTGATTTATATGATGAACTAAAGATGTATGCTCAGGATCATATAGATTTTGAAGTCTAAATCCTTTTTCAGCTTTTGTAATACCTTCAGCAGTTAAAGTCACTGTTTTACTTTCAATATCAACTTCATAATCTTTATCAGCAATCAATGACTTAACGAATTTATCTGCTTGCACATATAATGCAACTGTGTTTTTCTTACCACCAGAAATAATTAATGGTGTTCTTGATTCATCAACCAAAATAGAATCAACTTCATCAACCAATGCATAGTTTAAAGGTCGTAAAACCTTATCTTCTAATCTTGTCACCATATTATCTCTTAAGTAATCAAATCCTAACTCAGAGTTCGTTGTATAAGTCACATCACAAGCGTGTTGTTCTCTTTTTTGTTCTTTTGTTAATTCACGTCTATTTAAACCAACTGTTAATCCTAAAAATTCAAAAACCTTTCCATTTTCAGTCTTATCACGTTCAGCCAAATAATCATTAACTGTAACGACATGAACACCTTTTCCTTCCAATGCATTCAAATAAACTGGGAAAACCGATGTTAAAGTCTTACCTTCACCTGTTTTCATTTCAGCAATATCTCCATTATGTAAAGAAATTGCTCCCATAATTTGCACTTTAAATGCTTTTAAACCTAACTTTCTATCAGCTGCTTCTCTAACAACTGCAAAAGCTTCAACTAATATATCATCTAATGAACTTCCATTTGTAATTTTTTCTTTTAAAACTTCAGTTTGATGAGATAATTCCTCATCACTCATTGCATGATACTTTGCTTCTAACGCAAGAACTTCCTCTGCTTGTTTAGATAATTTCTTCAAAATTTGGTTATCTTGAGAAAAAGCACTTTTAATTGAACCAAAAAAACCTTTTTTTGTTTTTTGTGGAGTTGTTTTGAACTCAATAGGTTGTACAGTTTTTTGAACAGCATCTTCAAATGTTTCAACAACAATGTCCTCTCCTAAATCATCACTTAAATCTACAATCTCAACTTCAGTATTTAATCCTAATGCTTCAATTTCCTTTGCTTCTTTCTTTTTTAATTCTTTTCTAATCTGTTGTTTTCTACTAGCCATGAATAAATCTCCTTTCATGCATACTAAAACTTTTTACATTATATCATATTATTTGTATATAAAACAATGTTAAACAAACAAAAAAACACTTTATCATATGAATTTTAAACTTGAAAAGAAAAGAAGCAAATTTTCTTTTGCTTCTACATCTTTATGAGATATTTTTACTATAACCTATATTCTAACTTAAATAATTAATATATAAGTACAAAGTTTACTTTTTATCATCCTTGTTATCATTACTATCATTTGTAGCTATTTTTCCACCTAAAAACCCAGCTAACAAACTCTTTAAATCAATACCAATAGACTCATTCATTCCTTCACTCACTTGAGTCGCAGTTGTAACAATATCAGAAACTAGTTTTGCACTATTTCCTGCACCATACATTGTAATCTTATCAACGTTTTGAAGTGGTTTTGCGGCTGCTTCCACAGCTTTTGGTAACATATTAAAATACATTTCCATAACAGCTGCTTCTCCATATTTTTTCATAGCTTCTGCTTTTTTATTAAGCGCTTCAGCTTCTGCTATACCTTTTGCTTCAATCGCTTTGGCTTTCGCTTCACCTTTTGCTTGAATACCAGCTGCTTCTTGTTCCATTTGATATTTTACAGCCTCAGCATCTGCTTTCTTTGCTTCAGCTTCACGTTTCTTTTCAAACAATTGTGCTTCTGCCTCTTTTTGACGTTTATACAAGTCAGCATCTGCTCTTTGTTGTACTGCAAACTTTTCAGCTTCCGCTTGCTTTTTAATCTTCGCTTCAAGTTCTTGTTCTGTAACTTCAACATCTTTACGTCTTAATTCAATTTCTTTTTCTTGACGCATGATATTTGCATCTGCAGTCGCAATTTCAATAGATTTACGTGATTGTTCTTCTTGAATTTTATATGCAGCATCTGCTTCTGCTTGTTTTGCATCAGCAATTTTTTTAAGTTCAGCTTGTTTAATTGCCAACTCATTATTACGTTCAGCAATTTTTGTATCAGCATCTACTTTCGCATCATTTGCTTCTTGTGATGCTTTTGCTTGTGCTTGTGCAATATCTCTTTCACTTACTGCACGAGAAATAGCAGCATTTTTTTGTATCTTAACAATATTATCAACACCCAAATTCTCAATAACGCCATTACCATCAACAAAATTTTGAACATTAAATGAAACAATATCTAATCCCATCTTTGCTAAATCAGGCTCAGCATTTTCCTTAACCAATTCAGCAAATTTTTGACGGTCAGAAACCATTTCTTCAAGATTCATACGTCCAACAATTTCACGCATATTCCCTTCTAAAACTTCTCTTGCAACATTAGCAATATATTCAACTGGCTTATTCAAGAAGTTTTGAGCTGCAAGATTCAATCTTTCTGAATCATCACTAATTTTAACATTGACTGCTGCATCAACATTAATATTAATATAATCAGCCGTAGGAACTGCATTTGATGTTTTCACATCAATAGGAATCAACTGTAAATTTAATTCATCTTTCTTTTCTAAAAAAGGAATCTTTACACCAGCCTTCCCAATTAAAACTTTAGGCTGTTTTCTCAACCCTGAAATAATATAAGCTGTATCTGGTGAAGCTTTTACATATCCTGTCATAATAATAATTAAAACAAGTATAGCCACGACAATACCAATAATAACTGCAAAATAATTTGATAGCATTTCGATAAATTCCATACATATCCATCCTTTTACTATCATATATATTTTATCACTTCCTTATTCATATTCGCAACAAATATCGACAAAATCGTACATTATAAACAAAAATGGACTTTTATTTCTCATTCAAACCTATCAACATTTTGCATTATTTATAACAATATATATGAAATAATATTGGGAGAAGCCTTAAACAAAAAAATACTTTATAATAGTTATTTGAAAAACAAAAGAAAAGAAGCAAAATCTCTTTTGCTTCTATATCTTTGTTACATGTTTTGCTTGTAATCCTCTATCACTTTGAAAAAGTTCAAATTCAACCATTTCGCCTTCATTTAAAGATTTATATCCATCTTGTTCAATTTGACTGTAGTGTACAAAAATATCTTTACCTTCTCCTCTATCAATGAATCCAAACCCTTTTTCTGAATTAAACCATTTTACTTTTCCTTGCATACTTAACACTCCTTTACTTCATGGTCAATATCATTATATGTGACTTTTATAAAAAATTTTCTCATATTCTGTCGAGTATCTTTTACTTTTTTCTTTTCATTGTATACAATTTATAAAGATTGTTTCTTTTTGTCTATTTCCTGGGAAATAGATAAAAAAAGAGGGAAGATATTCTTCCCTTAATATCCTGCATTTTTTGAAGAGAGGATAAGAACTTCTATTTTTTGAGGAGAGCAGGATAGTATCAAGTCGATACATGTTGTAAGTGTACTCCCAGATGTTATAACGTCATCTAGTATGAGAACCTTTTTCCCTCTTAACTGTTCTTGATGATATATTCCAATTTTTTCTTTAACTTTTAACCGTTCTTTATATGATAGATCGCTTTGTTTGTATTTTTCTTTTTTATATAGCCCTGTAAAAATAGGAAGATTTAATGTCTTAGCAATTTCTTCCATAGGTGCAAAACCACGTTTTAAATTATCTTCTTTTGAACTAGGGGCAACGGCAATAATCCACCCTTGATAGATTGTTTGCAATTCAATAGAAAATAAACAAAGAAAAACATCTTTTAAAGCATAGTCATATAGTCCTTTATATTGATAAAGTAGAGTTCTAAAAAAATCATTATATTCATAAAGAATTGTAAGAGAGTGATGATGAAATGAAATTCTCCTTTGAAGTATAACAAATTTCTTCATACAACAATGACAAATAGGCATTGGTTTTAATAAATAGGCAAATGAGACATTTTTCAAAAGAGGTTCAAAGCAAATTAAACACTCATTCTGTTGAGTTTTTTGATAGTGTTTATACATTTCTTTATCTCTTTTGATTTATAGGAATATAGTATGATAATATCACCAGTAGGATGATTTGGTTTACGTCCCACTCTTCCTGCAATTTGAATCAATGTCCTTTCATCAAAAATAGTATGATCTCCACGATAAACAATGACATGAACATCTTCTATTGTTACGCCACGTTCCAATACTGTTGTAGAAACAAGAACATAAAAATCATGTTCTTTTAAGTTTTGAAGTTTTTGTTGGGTGTTTGTTGTCAATGAAGAAACACCTTGAACAGGTATTTTTCTATGATCTAAAAATCGAACGAACTTCTCTACATCTTTTAAAGTAGGCACATATATAATCCAACGTTTTCGTTTCATCAATAAGATAAAAAGAATAACCCATTTTTGCAAATATTGAGGAAAAAGAATGCTATGCGGAATAGGCAAATCGTATTGATGATATCTTTTATTCATGATAAATAATTGACCATTTTGAATATCAGCTTCTTGAAAAGTTGCACTTAATTTAATATATGTTCCTAAACAACAACGAGCAAAGATTTCTTCTAAAACTTCATTGTTTTTAAAAGGAAATGCATCTACTTCGTTCGCTACCATTAAATGAAACCCAAAACCATTTTCAAACCTATACAGTTGATGCATTGTACATATAATGAATTGGGCATCTTCATTTTCACAAACTCCACCATAAATAAGACCTATTTCAATATCTTTAAAACTTTCTTGAATACGTGCATAAAGTTCTTTTACCAATTCTTTTCTTGGAATACAGAAGCAAACACGATGACCTTTGTTTAAGGCATATTGTATGGTTTGAAAAACAATTTCTGTTTTTCCCGAACCACAAACTGCCCAAACATAAGCATTTTGTTTGTTTTTGTAACATTTAAGGAGTTCATTAGAAATGTGCTTTTGTGATAAAGATAATTGAAATTTCAAATGATAGTGGATTTGACTTTGGGAATATGGCATTTGCTTGGTCATCCGTTTGTTTTCGATAAAGATTCTTGAAAAGACAATGCATTTTCTACAATAATATTTTCCATTGAGTTCATATAAATATGTTGCTTTTTCATTATGACATCGTGGACATTTCATTTTCATCACCCATATGTATCATAGCATGTTCATAGAGCTCATGGGTCTCAAGTTTTTCTCTTTTTTTTCTTAAAATAATATCATGATTTTCTCACTTTTTTTATTTTTTTCCTTTATTATCAAGCATATTTGAGAAAATGATGAAACAAATACAATACAAAAATGAAAAAATCATAAAAATCGCTATTTATTGTATATTTCTTTTTTTATTGACATATAGTTTAAAGGGTGAAATATATGTGTGGAATAAATATTATTGCTAATTATTTTGAAGATGTTCATGAACAATCATTAAAAATTGAAAATATGACTTCTTTATTAAAGCATACCGATAGTGGTACTTTAAATTATTCATATGATAAGCATTGTTTGATGGGATGTCATTATCTCTCTGTTTTTGATTTAGAAACTGGTCAACAGCCATTAACATATGAATATAAAGGAGTCACATATCGTATTGTTTACAATGGTGAACTTTACAATATGATAGAATTAAAGAATCAGTTAATGACTCTTGGATTTACTTTTACAACAACAAATGATGTAGAAGTTGTTTTAAAAAGTTATATAGCATGGAAAGAAAAATGTTTAAGTATGTTTGAGGGTGTTTTCGTATTTGCAATTGATGATGGAAACCAACTATTCGTTGCAAGAGATCCTTTGGGAGTCAAACCATTATATTACTCCCTTCAAAATCAAACATTAGTTATTGCAAGTGAAATCAAATGTTTACTTCAATATATAGGTAAAGCTATTGTTGATAAAGATGGAGTTAAAGAATTATTAGCATTAGGTCCAAGTTTAACACCAGGTCGTACAATTTATAAAGACATTTACTCATTACGACCAGGACATTATATGACTTACCAAAAGACATTAAATATTCATAGATATTGGATATTACATGACGAAGATCATAAAGAAAATTTAGAAAACACAATTTTAAAAGTGAAAAAACTTGTTATCGAGAGTGTCCAAAAACAATTGTTAAGTCAATTACCATTATCTACAATGTTATCAGGTGGTTTGGATTCAAGTATTATTACTGCCATAGCAAAACAACATGATAACAACTTATCAACTTATAGCATCACTTATGAAGATCAAGAAAAATATTTCAAATCTTATGATTATCAAACAACAATGGATGATGAATATATTCAAGAAATGTTAAAATTATATTCTACTGATCATCATAAAATCACTTTAAAACAAGAAGATTTAATCAATGCTTTAGAAGAAGCAATGATTGCTAGAGATATGCCTGGTATGGCTGATATAGATTCAAGTTTCTTACTCTTTTCTAAAGATATTTCTCACCATCATAAAGTTTGTTTATCTGGCGAATGTGCTGATGAAATCTTTGGTGGATATCCTTGGTTTTATAAGGAAGAATTATATAACCAACCTTATTTCCCTTGGATGAGAGACTTAGATTTAAAAATCGATTTATTCAATGATAAAGTCAAAGAATTAAATTTAAAAGATTATATTATACAACGATATAATGAATCATTAAAAGAAATATCAACAACCGATAAAAAGAAACAACTTATTTATTTGAATATGGAATGGTTTATGCAAACACTTTTAGCAAGAGCTGATAGTCAAACAATGCGTGCCTCAATAGATGTTCGTGTTCCATTTGCTTCAACAAAAATTATTCAATATCTTTACAATATGCCAACTGATTATATGTTTATTAACAATGAAGAAAAAGGAATTCTTAGAAAAGCATTTGAAGACTTTTTACCTGAAGATATTGCACATCGTAAGAAAAATCCTTTCCCAAAAACACATTCTCCTGTTTACACAAAATTAATCAGTAAAAAATTAAAAGAATCACTTAAAGATTCTTCTAATATCCTTTATCAATTCTTTGATAAAGATAAACTTATTGAATTTGTAGAAAGTGAAGGAAAAACATTAAAAGCTCCTTGGTTTGGTCAATTAATGATGGGACCTCAACTTATGGCTTACTTTTACCAAATGTATCTATGGGGTAAAATTTATCATATTCAACTTGAATTTTAAAACAACTCATCAAAGAGTTGTTTTTAAGTTATATTTATATTTTTCTCGATAATTTTTATTATTTAAATATTTATATATGAAATATGTGACTATACATAGTATAATAGCTATAAAAAAATTAAATTCGCATAACTTTAAACTTAATCCTAAATCAAACCCACCACCATACATTCTTATATGCCATGTTAAAAATTCATAAATTTGCATCAAAAACAAACCTAGCCATCCTAACGTTGTCAATACTTCACCATAATGATGATTTATCCAGACACCCAACAAACTTAATAAAATACAAGTAAATGCTATCGGGTTTTCAAATAAAATTGTTCCTTTTATATAAATATGCTCACTTTGAAACCATATACTAAACATCATTATGATATTCACAAGAAACAAACAAGTTATGAGTAATTTCTTTTTCATTTTTACCCCTTCTTTCTATAATACAAGTATACGATAAATAAGAGAGATTTATTTGGAATAATTATTTAAAGTTTTCTTAAGATTTTCTTAATAACAAAAAAAGAAGAACTACATTAAGTTCTCCAGAGTGTTGACAAACCCCTAGAAAAATCTAGGGGTTTTCTTATGAATAAATTTT
>CAJUJC010000096.1 GCA_910586805.1 uncultured Erysipelotrichales bacterium
AAATACATATGTGTAGATCATTAGATGAATTAAAACAACGTGGAATAGAGGAAGGTGAAATGATTGGAATTCGAAAAACTTTAACAAAAACATTAATTCAACAATTAATATCAAAGTTAGGACACATATCAAAGGAATTGATATTAGAGATTAAGAAGAGTGATGAAGATAAATTAAATGAGTTGGTTATAAGAATTTTTGATGTCAACACAGAAAAAGATATCTATGAGATTTTAAATTAAAAAAGGAGGTTGAGTGAACTAACTTTCAAAAAAGTTCATTACAACCTCTTTTTATATAAAAAGCCATTTGTGAGTATAGAATAATTAAAAATATGTATTTAAAGGAAGTTATGCTTTGCTATTTAATTTAATGTTATCTATACGATTAAAGTAGCTATTTTTTATTGTATGTTTTTTTGATGTTTAATAAATTTCATTGATTATAGATTTTTTGATAAAATTATTCAATTTTTGAATAATTAAAGATATGATTTCATAAACTGATAAGCATTATCAAAACATATTTTATAGATTTCTTCTAAAGAGTAACCTCTTTGAGACAATGAATGAACTAAATTTTGAGCATAGGCTATACTTTCCAAACCATCTACCATGCAAGGTGCATTATCCATATAATCCATAAAATCAAAACCTAAAGCAATATGATCAATACCAATTTTGTCTTTAAGATAATCAATTACATTTATAAATTCATCAAGAGTTTGCTTGTTTTCATCTCTTGTAACAAACCAACGAACTGGAATTGTTCCAATAAGACCCTTATGCTCTTTTAATACTTGCAAGCAGGGGTCACTTAAATGCCTATAATGATTAAATAGTCCTTTGACATTACTATGCGTAGCAACAATAGGTTGAGTTGAAATCCTAGAAATATCATAAAAATTCCATTCACAACAATGAGAAACATCAATAGCCATATTGACTTTATTCATAGCTTGAATACATTTTATTCCTAAAGCAGTTAAAGGTTTATTTCCTGCTTTAGCACCACAAGCTAAAGAATTATTCTCATTCCAACAAAGTGAAGCCAAACGGACATGATGATCATAAAGCCATTGAATTTTATTTTCTACATTTTGTGTAATACCACACATTCCCTCAATTGCTATAAAGCATTGTATATCTTTAGAATTATCATAAGCATAGTATGGACTTTCCTGAATTTTGTTTTCTAAATAAAGAACTTGCTCTTGCATCGTTTGCCAATCTTCTTTTCCTGTAAAATAACATACAAGTGCAGTTATTTGAATTTCTCCTTGCTTCATTTTAGGATAATGATATTCATCTAAACGATGAGGTTGATCATAACGATGTTCAAAAATATCACTACCAATATCATCATGTAAATTAAATATTTTCATAGTTGTTTACCAAATTTAAAAAATCTTTCATTTGTTGGTGGATAGACTCTAAAGATTCAATCCAAAAATCTTCTTTTGTTAAATCAATTCCTGCTACTTTTGCAGTATCTTCTACACTATGTGTTGTTGAAGCATTAAGAAGTTTTTGATAGTTTTTGAAAAAATGATGATCTTTTTCATAAAGTGCATATAATCCTCTTGAAAACAATGCTCCAAATGTATAAGGGAAATTATAATAAGCAATATCAGGAATATAATAGTGGATTTTTGTAATCCAACGATATGGATGCAACCATTTTTCATCCATTCCTTTTCCAAATGCTTTTTTTAAAGCTTTAATCATAAGCTGATTTAAATCACCAGCAAACAAGAACCCTTTTTCTACATTTTCAAAAACTGATTTTTCAAAAGTATATCTTGCATAAATATCACAAACAACTTGACATAGAGCAGATAATTGAATATCCAATATAATCATTTGATTATAAGCATCAGCTTCTTTAAAGAAAGAATGATACATAATATTTTCATTAAACATTGATGCATTTTCGGCAAGAGGCATACTGTATTCCCTATTTAATGGACGATGATTTTCTATCATATATCCATGATATGCATGACCAAGTTCATGAGCCACTGTTACAACATCACTTAAAGTTTTATTGTAATTTGTCATTAATCGACTTTCTTTGATAAATGCTAAGTTTTCACAAAAAGCTCCACTTTGTTTTCCAAAACGGCTTGGATAATCAATCCATTTTTCATTAAATGCACGATGAGCAAGACTGTATAAAGAGTCATCGACTTGACGAAAGGCCTCTAAAATCTTTTCTTCACATTGTTCAATAGAAAATTCATAATGACATTCACCAATCGTTGCATAAATATCATACCAAGGCATCCCATTAGAATGATCTAGTTTTTGTGCTTTTGTATAAAGATATTCTTGAAATATAGGTAAATATTTTTCTACACTTGAAATCATAGCATCTAATGTTTTTTGACTCATACCACTCTCTTTTAACATTTTATCAAGTGGATTACGATATCCTCTCATTTTAGCAATTGTAAGTTGTTGTTTTTTAATATTGTTTATAGAAAATGCTAATGGTTCAGCAATATCTTTATAACATTCCATTTCTTTAAGAAATGCTTCTTTTCTTACTTTTTTGGATGTATCATGACATAAATTCTTAATTTGAGTTAATGTCATATCTTCTCCTAAACATTCATGATGTGCATTTGAAGTTAAATGATAATACATATCATTAAATGCTTTCAGTGAAGTCGGATAAAGTTGAGACAGAATATTTTCTTCGTTAGGATTAAGTGAATATTGTTCTTTGTGATGCAAAGATTGTAAATAATACTGGTATTCAAGTGTTAATTTTGTTTTAGGAATATTTATCGTTCCTAAATGTTTTTCAATCATAGCAATGAAAGATGCTCTTTGTGCTTGTAATTGTGAAATGTTTTGAAGTTGTAATAAAGCTTCGTGATTTTGTGAATCCATAGCTTGAATAAGTGTGGAATACATTTTTAAACGATATCCATAATCATATTCTTTTTCTAAAAGAGATAAACCTCTTTCAATAGATTCTATACTTTCATTCATTTCGTGAACATAGAGATTCAAATCTTGGTATAGATTTTGATAAATAGATAAATCTTTTTGATATTTTTTGTCTTGATAACTTGTATATAGTGCATCAAGAGACCATTGATGATTCATAACCATCCTCCTTTCATTTTAAGTATATATGAAAGAAAAGAAATAATATTGAAATCTCTTTCCTAGAGTTAGGAAGTCAACAAGTATCCATTTCCTAATTATTAGGAAAGACAGTTAAAATCATAAAAAATAAAATCATAGTACAATGATGTTGTCATAGTAAAGGGGTGAACAAAATGGATGATTCAGTCAAGAGATGTTTTCAAATCATTGCTATTGTTGGAGAAGCGAAAGCCAGTTATATAGAATCAATGCGATTAGCACGATATCAGCAATTTGAAAAAGCAAAAGAATATATCAAACAAGCTGATAAAAGTTTTTCGCTTATTTATGATCTTCAAAATGAGTTACCAAAACAAGAAGCTCAAGGTATGTCTAATGATTATCATCTTTTGTTTGTTCATACCCAAGATCAAATCATGTCAGTTGAGCATTTAAAAATTATGGCAATGGAAATGAATGCTTGTTATGAGAAAATATTTGATCTTGAAAAGAAAATTGATAGGAGGAAATAGAATGAAAAAAGTTTATTTATTTTGTAGTAATGGTATGTCTACAAGTTTATTAGCTCAAAAAATGCAAGATGTAGCAGATGCACATAATTTACCATTTGAAGTAAAAGCATTTCCAATTGGAACATTAGGAGAAATTGTTATTGCACAAGATCCTGATTGTATTTTACTTGGACCTCAGGTAAAATATTTATATCAGGATACAGTAGATAAATATGGAGCAAATGGAAAACCAATCTTTGTTATTGATTCTGCTGATTATGGTATGATGGATGGAGAAAAGGTTTTAAAGAAAGCAATTATGGCTATGAAAAAAGCGAAAAAATAGTTTACTTTTACACTATGAAGGAGGATATAGATATGTGGGGTATTATTGCAACTTGGCGTATGGCTGTTGAGGGAATTACTGAAGCAAGTTATATTTTAGAAAATCATGGAGATGCAGGAGATGCAATTGAAACAGCTATTAAAGAAGTGGAAAATTTTCCATATTATAAGTCAGTAGGATTTGGAGGACTTCCAAATGAAGAAATGGAAGTTGAGTTAGATGCTGCATATATGGATGGAAATACTTTAGATATTGGAGCAGTGGCAGCAATCAAAGATTTTGCAAATCCCATTTCTATTGCAAGACGTTTATCAAAAGAAAAGGTAAACAGTATGTTGGTTGGAGAAGGCGCAGAAAAATTTGCCCATAAAGAAGGATTTGAGAGAAAAAATATGTTAAGTGATCGTGCGAAAATTCACTATAAAAATAGAGTGAAAGAGGATTGTTTAAAATCTTTGGAGGAATTAGAAATCAAACCATATACTGGGCATGATACAGTTGGTATGGTATGTCTTGATGAAAGTGGTAAAATGACTGCTGGAACATCAACAAGTGGTTTATTTATGAAGAAAAAAGGGCGTGTTGGTGATTCTCCAATTTCAGGTTCTGGTTTTTATGTTGATTCTAAGGTTGGTGGAGCATCAGCAACTGGATTAGGTGAAGATTTAATGAAAGGATGTATTTCTTATGAAATCGTAAGATTGATGAAAGAAGGGATGCATCCACAAAAAGCTTGTGATATAGCTGTTACAAATTTAGATAAGGAATTAAAAGAAAGAAGAGGAAAAGCAGGAGATCTTTCTTTAATTGCTATGAATAATAAAGGAGAATGGGGAGTTGCTACAAATATTGAAGGATTTTCATTTGCTGTTGCAACTGATAAGCAAGAACCTATTGTTTATTTAACAAAAATGATTGATGGACATTGTGTCCATGAGGTTGCAAGTCAAGAATGGTTAGATAATTATATGAAAACAAGAACTGCCCCATTGGTTGAAAAATAGTATGGAAGAAAAAATTATTCAACAAATAACAATGAATCAGCAAGATATGATAAATGGTATTAAAAAAATTGTTGCAATGCCTAGTGTGAAAACAAAAGCAACAACTCATGCTCCTTTTGGAGAGAATATTCTAAATACATTACAAGAGACATTAAAGTTAGCTGAACATTTAGGGTTTCAAACAAAAAATTTAGATAATTATATTGGATGGGCACAGTATGGCGAGGGTGATGAATATGTTGGAATTATTGGTCATCTTGATGTTGTACCAGTAGGTGTAGGTTGGAAGTATCCACCATTTAGTGCTCATGAGGAAGATGGTTATATTTACTCAAGAGGTATTCTTGATAATAAGGGACCTATTCTTTCTTGCTTGTATGCACTGTATGCTATTAAGCAACTTCATATTTCGTTAAAAAGGCCAGTGCGTATTATTTTTGGATGTGATGAGGAAAGTGGTTTTGAAGATTTAGAATATTATTTAATGAAAGAAAAACCACCAGTTATGGGATGGACACCTGATTGTAAATATCCTGTTGTATATGGAGAAAGAGGTCGTGCAGTGATTGAAATTGTAGCACGTATGAATCAATTGGATGAGTTTTTAGAATTTATCAATACTTATTTTATGAATGCGAAATTGAATGGAGAAAGATTGGGTGTTGATTATAAAGATGAAGAATTTGGTGTAAATGAAATGCGTAATTATCATTGGAAGCATCAAGGTGATAATATTTCTTTTTCTGTTACATTTTCTTATCCTGCTAATATAACATTAGAACAGTTAATGAAACAAATTGAAAATAAAGCTTCTCAATTTGAAGTGAAATGTGTACAACACTATAAACCAGTTCGTTTCAAAAAAGATTGTCCAATGGTTTTGGCTTTACAAAAAGCATATGAAATGATTACAAATTTAGATGGAACTCCTGTAACAACGACAGGAGGAACTTATGCTAAACTTATGCCAAATATTGTACCATTTGGTCCAAGTTTTCCAGGTCAAAAAGGAATTGGGCACCAACCTAATGAATGGATGACTATTGAAGATTTGATGACAAATGCTAAAATATATGGTATAGGAATATATATGTTGGCTAATTTGTAGGAGGATAAGAAATGGAAAAAATTGTTGAAATTTGTTGTGGAAGCTATGAAGATGCATTAAATTCATATAGTGGAGGAGCAAAACGTATTGAATTAAATAGTGCTCTTCACTTAGGTGGATTAACACCAAGTTTAGCTACACTTAAACTTACAAAAGAAAATACTGATTTAAAAGTCATTTGTATGGTAAGACCTAGAGGTGCTGGTTTTCATTATACTGATATCGAATTTGAAGTTATGAAATATGATGCAAAACTGTTGATGGAAAATGGTAGTGATGGTTTGGCATTTGGATTTTTAGATGAAAATGGAAATATTGATATTGATCAAACAAAACAAATGATTGATATTGTTAAGGCATATCATGGAGAAGCTGTTTTTCATAGAGCATATGATTGTGTCAACGATCCTTATAAGGCTATTGAAACACTTATTGAATTAGGAATTGATCGTGTATTAACAAGTGGTCTTGAGCCTAAAGCGATGGAAGGTATTGAGTTGATTAAAGAATTACAAGAAAAATATGGTGATCGTATTGAAATATTGGCAGGTAGTGGTATAAATGCGACAAATGCAAATGAAATGATTGAAAAAACAGGAATTTATCAAGTGCATAGTTCATGCAAGGATTGGGTTAATGATCCTACAACTTCATGTCATCATGTGAGTTATTCATTTGCCTTATCACCTCATGAAAATGATTATGATGTTGTTTCAAAAGAACTTGTTGAAAAAATAATAAAGGTATTATGAAAGAAATAAAAAAATTAAGTCAAAACAAAAGTATACGAACATTCATTACTTTTATAAGTGTTATTGTTGCTTCAATAATGCAAGCTTATGTTATTCAAGTGTTTATACAACCCTCTGATTTGTTATCGAGTGGTTTCACAGGAGTAGCTATTTTAATAGAAAAGATTACTTCAACATTCTATGATTTTTCTTTTTCTACATCACTTGGTATGATTTTACTTAATGTTCCGGTTGCTATTTTGTGTTATAAAAGTATTAGTCCAAGATTTACTTTTTTCTCCCTATTAGAAGTTTTTCTTGCCAGTTTTTTCTTGAATATATTTCAGTTTGAACCTATATTTGATGATTTGCTATTAAATATTGTTTTTGGTGGTTTTTTATATGGATTGCTTACAGTGTGTGCATTGAAAGGTAATGCATCAACAGGAGGAACTGATTTTATTGCTCTTTATATATCTAATAAAAAAGGGAAATCCATTTGGGGTTATGTGTTCATATTTAATTCCATTATCTTAATTATTTTTGGATTTATGTTTGGTTGGGAAAATGCAGGATATTCTATCTTGTTCCAATTTATTTCAACCACAACAATTGATAAGTTTTATCATCGATATGAACGTGTGACTTTACAAATAACAACTTCCCATGGTGAAGGTGTTATGCAGGCCTATATTCAGAAGTTTAAACATGGCGTTTCTTCAGTTGAAGCAATGGGTGGATATAGTCATAAAGAAATGAATTTATTACACACTGTTGTATCAAGTTATGAAGTTCAGGATATTGTAGAATTAATGCGTGAAGTTGATCCTAAATGTATTATTAATGTTATGAAAACAGAAAATTTCTTTGGTCATTTTTATCAAGCACCTATAGATTAAAAATAAAAATCGTGTTTCTATATAATAAAACACGATTTTTTCTATATTTATAATAAGAAAAAAACCTTGAAAAAATCAAGGTTTTACTGATAAATGGTGCACGTGAAGGGACTCGAACCCCCACGCCGAAGCACTAGATCCTAAGTCTAGCGTGTCTGCCAATTTCACCACACGTGCAAGTTATGTATAAATGGTGACCCGCAGGCGACTCGAACGCCTGACCCTCTGATTAAAAGTCAGATGCTCTACCGACTGAGCTAGCGGGTCAACTGGTGCCGGCTAAAGGACTTGAACCCTCAACCTACTGATTACAAGTCAGTTGCTCTACCAATTGAGCTAAGCCGGCAATGGTGGAGGTTAACGGGCTCGAACCGCTGACCCTCTGCTTGTAAGGCAGATGCTCTCCCAACTGAGCTAAACCTCCAA
>CAJUJC010000097.1 GCA_910586805.1 uncultured Erysipelotrichales bacterium
GGAATAAACTTATTATAGTATTTAAATTTTAAAATACATTTTGCCTTAGATTCTCTTTTAAGTATTTGCATATCATGATTTTTACTATCATAAGATATCATCAAATTCCCCATTGTTTTGATATCATATACCTTATCAGGTAAAAAATCGTAATCTCCACTAGAATAAACAACTTGCTCGCTATTACTTATAACAATAAGATTATTATTCACTTTTTTAAAATTACAAGCAGTATCTCCTAAATAGTATAAGTTATCATCTAGTGCATAAGTTGATACTTTACCTAAATAATATTTATTGTCTTCACTACTATAAAGTATGATATATCTATTGTTATTTTCAATTATGAAGTTGTCGATATCCCTGATAGTTGGAGTATATATATCATCATCTTTTCTTGTAAAAAAGATAAAAGCAATAGATACTATACAAATGAATACAACACTAAAAATCATTATTTTTTTCTTCATATAAGCGACACATTAAACCTTCTAGAAATATATAACATTTTTACATGTATAAGAATATTTCTGTACAGCTGTTTTATAAGCTGCAAGAGATGAATATGTTTTTACAGCATTGTTATCAATATTTCCTACAACAATAGAGCCATTAGAATTAAGACGCATTAACTGATTTAATCCAAAAGTTTCAGCACCAACAACGTTTTTTGATGTTACGGTTCTCAAATATGTTCCAGTATATTTATCAGTTACTCTATATGTGTATTGATATATTTCACCAAAAGTAAGACCTATAAATAATCTATGAGTGGCAAGATTTCCGTTTGATAGATATTCTTTTTGTGGTCCTTTAAATGTTTTACTTTTAGTTGCACTAATCCCACCAGTAAGTGATATTTCTGTATTAGCTGTAGGCATATATTTAAAAGAACCATCTAAACTTACTGTTACTGAATAAGTTTCATCAGTATTTGAATCTACATGAGTTCTATATTGACCTTTTATTGCTCTTCTACTATACAACCTTTTAGAACTAGTAAGTGTCCATATTTCTCCACTCATTCTAGCATTAGAAGACGTCTTGTTCTTTTCATCAGCTATTTCTTGACCTACTCTATTTACTTCTTCAGGCGTTGCTTCTTTACTTAATATTTCTTCTAATGAGATATTTTCGTTAATACTATCCATAGCAAATACTTCAACAGTCGGCATTAAAGACAAAGTCAATGATAACGTAGCGATAATTTTAATTAGTTTTTTCATAGTTTTTCTCCTTTTCTATATATTTTTTAAATATTATCTCGCTTTCTTCAATTCACATCATAATCACATCCTCTTAACTGTTTTTCTAATATAATTTTATCATAGCTATACACTCAATAAAAGAAAAAATGCAAAATAATTAAATTTTATTCTAATCCGTGTATATGTATTATAAAAAGAAAATGGAATTAAAAATTATTAGAACAAGGTATGCCTTGTCCTAATAATAGCATATCGATTTCTGTCATCTAGATATTAAAAATCTTCAAAAATATCCTATTATTTTAATCGAGAAAAAACCAAATAAAGTAACTATTATCTACCGCAAGTTGCACTGCAGTGATCTTATTGACGATGAAGTTGCTATTTGTACTAGCACGTTTTATAACTTCATTCATCAAAATAAGATATTCATAAAACCTATAGATTTATCTAGAATGACTTCCAAAAAATAAAAAAATGAAAACAATACATTTCAAAACATTAAAAAGACTAATTTAAAATATCTTAGTTTTGCTGTTTTATATTATATTAATTGCTAAGATAAGATTATTACTTAAACCATTTCTTTTTAACTAAATCAAGTTTATGAATTAGCCCATTAGATGTAAGAAATACCTAATAGCTCAAAAATGTCTAATAGACACATCTCAACTTATTCTCTTTGTAATCTGACACATTATATATATCTTTTCCTTTAAAGTATTAGACAAATATTCTATTTTCAACAAAAGCAATCATATTACTTCATAATGTTTTTCAGTTCTTAATAATTATAAATCCATTTTCTGTCTCTCTTAAAACTAAAATCTTTATCTTTGTTCTTTGAGGTATGTATTGCATAATAATAGACTCATCATAGGAAACATTTTTTCCAACAATTAAGATATATGTTCTTAATCTTTCATCTCGAACTAAATCAATTTTACTTATTGCATAGTTAATAACACTATTAATATACATATTTTCATTTATAAATAAATCAATATATGCATCTCTTGAATATTCAATATTTCTATATTGTTCTAGATGCTCTTTTTTTATTTTTTCCCATGAATCGACCACAGCATAGTTATTAACAATTCTTTTCTTTGAAATGAGTCCTTCAAAATAGATTCTTCCAATTTTGAACGGGTTAGGATAATTTGGTTTAAAGGTAATAGAATATCCATCAATTATACATTGACATAAATACTTTAATGCACATTTAGATGATTTTTCATATTGATCATCGTTTATTGAATCATATAAAATATCCAGTTTAGTCCTACTTTCATAAACCGATAGTTTGGTTAGTACCTTATCTGAAAACAAGGCAATTCTACCATTTTTTAAATCCATCATGTTTTGATATGTTATTCCTATTTCTTTAGCTAATTGCATGTAAGAAATATTTTTTTCTTTTTGTAAATTTGAAATATAAGTTGCTACTGACATATACATTCCTCCATATCTAATAGTATATAATATTTTATGCATAAATCATATATAATATAATATTTTATTGTTTTGTGTTGCATTTATCATATATAATGATATAATAATCTTTGAGGAGGTGGGAAAAATGGAATTAAAATCAAAATTTATAACTTATCATGAATTAGCAGATGCACTTGGATGTAGTTATCAACAAGTTGCACAAGTTCATGCTAAACGTATTATAAAAGCATTTAACATTGATAAGAAACGTCTTCCTAAAGCAGGAACCCTACCATTAAACTTGGTAGAACAATATTTTGATTTATCTGTAAACATTCATACAAACGAAAAGACTATCTAGTCCATCGCCAAACTTTCTAGATAGTCACAACCGAAAAGAGACTTGTTTTTATAATGCTCTTTCAAGAGAATTATAGCAAACAATTAGTCTCCTTTCAAACCAATTTTTAAGAAAGGAGTTTTTATATGCCAATAACACAAAGAGAATTATTAGAAAAAGAGTTTAAAACTGAAAATAAAGCAATTTTTGGAAACATACTTAAACCAGGTTTATATGTCTTGTCTGGCACAAGTAAAGTAGGTAAGTCAATTATTGCTACGACTATGGCTAATTGTATCGCTAATGGTACTGATTTTTTAGGCAAATCAATGCCTAAAGGTAAAGCTATTTATTTTGATAACGATAACTACGATTTTGAGACAAAAAGCAGAATTATTGCTCTCAATTTACTTGGTATTGACGAAATACTATATGAATTTAATGATTCAAAGTCTATACATGATATCAATGAAGTTCTTTCAAACATTCAAGATATTGATCAATATAGACTTGTTATTATTGATTCTTATGTAGGACTAGAAGAAGTCGTTAATTCTAATGATAATTATTTTGATGTCTACCCTATTTTAAAAGAATTACGTGACCATGTCGTTTATAAAAAACTAGTATGTATTATTATTCATCATACAAAAAAAGGTAAAGAAAAATTAGACCAAGATAATATGTTAGGTTCAAAAGCATTATCAGGTGCTACTACTGGTTCACTTCTTCTTTCAGTTCGTAATGAATTTGATAAACATGGTCAATTAAAACTTATTCTAAGAGGAAACAAATCAATCATCAAAATTAAAAAAGATGAAAACAATATCGGTTGGTTATTAGATGAAGATAAAAACAGCACTACTGAGGAAATACCTAAAAATATACTTTCTCTCATAAATACAGTAGTCAACGAAAAAGAACATATCTTACGAGGCACATGTCAAGAAATTGTTCAAAAGAGTAAAATGGAAATTAATCCTAATTACCTTACTAAGTATCTTAAGCAAAACCAACAGTACCTTGAAGAAAATAACATTACTTTTCATAACGAAAGAAACGGTCAAAAAAGAACCATTACTATTGAGTATCATGAAGAAGATATTCAACAAGTGACAGTATGACAGTCGTTTTCTGTACACAAATCATCTGTCATTGTGTCACAAATAGAAATTTGAAAATTAAATATAACGCCTATCGGCAATCTTTAAAGAAAAAGACCAAAAACATTGGTCTAGCAAGTTATACCAAAATGCTTGCGCTTTTTGGAAACTTGCCCTGCCGGGGGCTATAAGGAGGAATACATTATATGGCTCATGCCCAAAAGTTTCACAGAAGTAGTATTGTAGGTTTAGCAATCCATTATGAACGTAGAGCTGGATGTGAGTTGGCTAATAAAGATATTGATATCAATAGAAGTCAATATAATTATAATCTTGCACAATCTATGCAACCATTACGTCCTGAAGAATTTATTTCCAAACGACTTAATGAAGTCAAACATATCAACAGAAAAGATATCGTTGTTATGGTTGATTGGATCGTTACTTTACCTAAAAATCTCACAGAAGATGATGAACAAAAATTCTTTGAGTCAGTGTTTAATTTCATGAAACAAGAATATGGTCAAGATAATATTGTTAGTGCTTGGGTTCATAAAGATGAAAAGACACCACATATTCATGTTGGTTTTGTTCCAGTTATTATCGATAATAATATCGAAAAATTAAATTGTAAAAAACTCATAACAAGAACACATCTTAAAAACTTTCATACACGTCTAACTGATTATATTGAACCATTGCTTGGATATAGGCCTGAAATTCTTAATGGTGCTACTATCAATGGAAACAGAACCATCAAAGAATTAAAAAATCAGGAAGATATTTGCCTACAAAAGGCTAAAAATAACATTCGAGATAATATAGCTGTTTCAAAAGAACTCGCCACACAAGCCGAAAATATCAAATATGAGGGCTCATTAATCACTAAAGTCAAATCTCTATCGCAAGCTAATAAAGTTATCAAAGAATTAACTATTTCAAATAAAAGACTTTCAATTGATAATGATAAACTCATAAAAATTATTAATGTTCAAAAGAAAGAAATAGATATGTATAGAGTTATGCCTTTAGCTAGAAGAGTTGAAGAAAAAGAAAAAGTCATAAATAATCTTTATTCTTCAATAGAAAATCTAGAAAAAAGAATTGATGATCATGAATATGATATCCATGACTTACAAAGGAGAAATCTTAATTTATTAAAAAATAAAGATAAATTAGAACGACAATTATTTATTCATGAATCATTTCTTTCCCTAATTGGATTAGAAAATATATTTAAGGAATTCAAAAGAATATTCTTGCAAAATGATTTATCAATCAATATACGTTCAATCAAAGATATCTGTTCAAAAACAATCAATAAAGTAACACATATGTTCGATACATTAAAAGAAAGAATTACTTTTTTAGATAATCATAACTTACCAGATGATGAACTCATCACAAATCAAAATAATAATCATACATTTAAAGATTTATCACGATAGGAGGTATTATATATGGAAGAATTAAAAATGTTAACAAGAGAAGATGTAGCCAATGCCTTACATGTGCATGTTAATACAGTATCAATGCTAAGAGAAGTTGGTATTATTAATGGTATTAAAATTGGAAAAAATTATATGTTTCCACAAAAAGTCATTAGAGCTTTCCAAGAGGACTATATCGGTCTTGATGTAAGCAATAGAGAAAAAGCTATCCTAAGTCGAGAAACAGTTGAAAACAGAAAAAAGTGTGAAGAAACTATCTCACAATACAGAAATAAAATATTAGCAGGAGTAACATTATAGTGGCACAACAAAAAGAAAGTAATGGAACGTGGTCATTTTATGGAAAGTTACCAAAAGACTTAAATGGAAAGCGAAAAAATTATAAACGTCGAGGTTTTAAAAATAAGAAAGATGCAAAGATTGCTGAAATGGAGTTTTTAAAAACACAATCAAATATCTTACCTGGACGTTTAAAACTTGATGAATTGATTAAGGAGTATCATAAAGATGCTCCTAATCATATCAAACAATCTACAATAAAAATTTATATGAGGTTTGAAAGAAATATCATTTCACCAAGTTTTGGAAATAGATATATAGATGAAATTACAACATTAGAGATTACAAGATGGATAAATGACATATTAAAGAATGGTTATAATGGTCAAAATTATGGAGAATCATCTACGAAGAATATCCTATTACACTTATCAGGATTACTAACTTACGCTGTTGATCATAATTGGTTAAATAAAAATCCATGCCATAAGATAAAACCACCAAAGGATCCTAATAAGGTTTCAAACAAAAAAAGCAGTGAAAATAATTTCTGGGAAATTGACGAATATAATAAATTCATTTTAACGGTTGAAGATGAATATAAACGAGATTTATATGAATTTATGTTTTTAACTGGCGTTAGAATAGGAGAGTTTTGTGCTTTACAATGGTCTGATGTTGATTTAGATAACGGTTATCTTACAATAAATAAAAGTTTAAGTGCAACCATTACTGAAATTACATCTCCTAAATCTAATAATTCCAATAGAACAATTCGGCTTCCGAATAAAATAGTTGAAAAACTTAAAATAAGATATGCTATTGTTTCTCAACAAGAAGGATTTAGTGAAAGTTATTTTCTTTATAGAGATAAAAAATATATTTCAATAGCCACATTTAGAAGATGGTTTAATAAAGATGTAGCAAAATCGAGAGTAAAAAAAATTACTGTCCATGGACTCAGACATTCTCATGCGAGTTATTTACTATCAAATCCTATGATTCCTGAATTACTTATTGCTGAAAGATTGGGACATAGTGTTGAGATGTTACGAGGCACATATGCTCATGTCTATGAAAAAAGTCGTAAAAATCTAATAGATTTCATAGAAAATTTATGAGTTGTATGCCATTTGTATGCCACCTATACTTATAAACAACTTGCATTATAAATAAAAAAGCATAACTAATAAGTTCACATTAAGCCCTATATTAAGACTTAAGCTGAATGAGAGTTATGCTTTTTCTGTATTCAATTTTTCTTCAAAAATTCAAATTATATCGATTTTATCGCTACTTTTTTGGACGCATTTGTGGAAATAAAATTACCTCTTGAATAGATTCTTGCCCAGTTAATAACATAACAAGTCTATCAATTCCCATACCCATTCCACCTGTTGGTGGTAAACCATATTCTAATGCTTCTACATAATCTAAATCCATTTCATTTGCTTCATCATTTCCAAGTTCTTTTTCTTTTAATTGACTAGTAAATCTTTCATATTGATCAATAGGATCATTTAATTCTGTAAATGCATTTGCATATTCATTACCACAAATAAATAATTCAAATCTTTGTGTAAAACGAGGATCTTCTAAATTCTTTTTAGCTAATGGAGATATTTCAATAGGATGACCATATACAAAAGTAGGTTCAACAATAGTTTCTTCTACATATTCTTCAAAGAAAGCATTGATAATATGTCCATAACCAAAATGTGCTTCTACTTCAATATGTCTTTCTTCCGCTAATGCTTTTGCTTCTTCAAAAGTCATATCAGATGAAAAATCAATACCTGTTTTTTCTTTAATTGCATCAGTCATAGAAATGCGTTTGAATCCAGGAGCTAATGATATTTCATTACCTTTGTATTCAATATCATATGTTCCGCATACTTTCATAGCAGCATTAGAAATAATACCCTCAGTCAAATCCATCATACCTTCTAAATCACTAAAAGCTTTATAAACTTCAATTGTTGTAAATTCAGGATTATGAGTTCTATCCATACCTTCATTTCTAAATAAACGTCCAATTTCATA
>CAJUJC010000098.1 GCA_910586805.1 uncultured Erysipelotrichales bacterium
CCCCACAGTGGACTTGCACCACCTAGATATATGCCATGCCCGGCATACCAAAAAACAATGTTATCAATATGATAAACATTGCCTTTTTAACTCTATTTTCCTTTTTTAGATATTACTCTCCTATATTTTTCTTACTTAAATAAGACTTATCAATCATATATCGAAAACAACATATATAAGCATTTTGTCTTGCATCATCTTCTTTTTTTAGGTGTAGAAACCATATAAACACCAATAAAACTAAGCAATATCGGCCAGTATATTTGTGCTATATCTCTCATTTTTACAAAAAATTCATTATCTTGATGTCGTTGATTAACTGTCAACAAAACACCCAACATCATTAAAATAATACCCATATTCTTTCTTAAGTTCATTTCTATCACCCAAGAAAATTATAAAAGAAAACATTTAAAAACTTTGTCATTTCAAAAGGATAGAATGAGCAAATTTCAATAATCTATCAAGTTCAATAGTTTCTCTTCCTTTTTGAGAATAAGCAACAATCTCATGGTCATATTCAAATCGATTAGAATGTATAATACTATTCATATCTCTTCTCAATTCATCTGAAACTTTAATAAATAAATTCTCTGACATTTTTCTAAGCAAAATGCATAGCGTTGCAAGTGTTAACTCTAAATCTAATACTGTTTTATTTTTATCATTTTTTAAAATCATATCGTCAAAAACACCTTCTTTTGCTTCTATTTGTTTCAAACGATTCAAAGTCACCTCTACCGCTGTTACGCTATCTTCCAAGGCAGCTAAATAACACATTTTCTTCAATTCACGATTCGCCATAATATCACCTATCCTTATTATAAAATTCAAAAAAAGAAAAAGCAAGATAACTCTTGCCTACCCCTTTCCATATAAACGATACAATCCTTGTCCATAATATCCCATTGCTATCGCCATTAAAACAATTGTTGTATAAATCATAAAAGAAGCAATATATGCAGGAACAACAAAAGCAATTAATGAAGTTGATACGATAAAGAATACTGCTGTGGCAATCTTACCAGGTAATTCAGCTTGTGCTAAATGTCTCCCTGTTTTTTTAAATATATACCATCCTGCAAACAATAACATTCCATCTTTTAATACAATAATAGTAACTAACCATACATAAGCTGGATAGGTATACATTAATACAACTGCAACAACAATTTGTGTCAATTTATCAGCAACTGGATCAATAAACTTTCCAAGTTCTGTAATCATATTAAATTTTCTTGCAATAAATCCATCAAGAAAATCACTTATACTTGAAACAAATAAAATAATTGCTGATATTAAATGGTTTCCTCCAACTTCAACAACAAAATAAACATATACAAATACAGGTACAAGTAATATTCTAAAATAACATAATATATTAGGTATGCTAAACAGTTCTTTCTTTGATAACATAATATCTAACCCTCTTTACATACCTTACATTATAAGGAAAATCATGAGTGAAGTCAAATAAATCATCCAATCATATGCTTCATCTTTATCAATACATCTTCTATTGATAAACCTGTTATATCTATAAACGATGTATTCAATTGAGAGTATTGTTTTAATCTTTCTAAACTTCTTTGTTATACATCTTTATTTCTTATACCTGCATCAATATCCTTTTGAATTTGCTTTATAAGTTGTTCTTTAGAATAACTTAATGATATACAAAAAATTTCACAATCATGTGTATCTAACCTTTCTAATAACTCATCAATGATTTCTTGTTGATGCATAACCCTACCCAAAAGAATATATTCATATTGTTGGCTATGAATAAAATTATCCATAACCATTGCTTTTGTTATATTGTTAACCACAAAAGGGTGCATATCCCTACACCAATCTCCATCCAAAAACATGGCATAATTCAATTCTTTTTTCAATCTTTGACAAATTGTTGTTTTCCCTCCCCACCACCTTCTCCAACTAAAATAATTTTCATTTTTCCTCAAAAAAAGAATGGTTTCCCATTCTTAAAATTTTAAAAACTTTCTCACTGAAGCAAAACTTCCTATTAATCCTACACCACTACCTAAACCTATTAAAATACCTGAACATTGCCAAATAAATGGGAATGGTTCACGGAATGATAACATTGCAGGTAAAAATTGATTTGCACTATCAATTAAAGTTGTGTATCCAAAATACAAAACAATTATAGGTACAATAGATCCTAAAATACCAATAAATACACCTTCAAGCATATATGGCAAACGAATATACCAATTGCTTGCACCTACCATTCTCATAATACTAATTTCAGTTTGACGTGATGTAATTGTAATTTTAATTGTATTAGCAATCATAAATAATGCAATAATTGATAACGCCACAACAAAAATCGTTCCACCATTTCTTATTGTTTCTAAACTATCTACCAATGAAGTCGTTGATTCTCCACCATAAGTCACTTCATTGACATTGTCTAATTCTTGAATTTTTTGAGCAACTAGATCTAATTTTTTTGTATCTTCAACTTCTACAATATAGGCTGATCCTAATGGATTGTTTTTTCTATAACTCTCAAATAATTTTTTACCATCCTCATTTTGGGATTCAATTAACTTATTCAATTCATCATCTTTAGAAGAAAATTCTACACGCTTAACTCCTGCAATATCTTCAATCAATGGTTGTATTTCTTTAGCTTTTTTATCACTTGTTTCTCTTTCCATTTTTGCATAAATTGTTAGACTTTCTTCAATAGAATATGTCATATCCTGAATATTAATAGCAACAACTCCAATAATTGTAATTAACAACAAAGTAATTGTAACCGCAAATACAGATGAAACTGACATAACTCCATTACGCCAAATATTTTGAAAGGCTGTTTTACAGTGTTTAGGAAAGTTTTTTATACAACTAATAAGTTCCATTCATATAACCTCCTGTACTTGTATCCGTTTTTATACATCCATCTTCAATTAAAATTGTTCTCTTTTTATATCTTTGTACAATATCTTTATCATGAGTTACAACTAAAATTGTTGTATGGTTAACTTCATTAATTCTTTCTAATAACTCAATAATTTCTCTTGAAGTATCAGGATCTAAGTTTCCTGTTGGTTCATCCGCAATCAAAACTTTTGGATTATTCACAATAGCTCTTGCAATAGCAACACGTTGTTGTTGACCACCTGATAACTCATGAGGAAAGGCATTGGCTTTATCTTCAAGACCAACTAACTCTAAAGTTGTTCTTACTTTTTTTCTAATTTGTAATCTTGGTGTATCAGTCACTTCTAGTGCAAATGCAATGTTTTCAAAAACTGTCTTTTTAGGTAAAAGACGAAAGTTTTGAAAAACAACACCAATTTGTCTTCTAAAATAAGGTACTTTTCTATCTTTAATTTTTGAAACATCTGCGCCTGCAACAAGAACTTTTCCTGACGTTGCTTTTTCTTCACGATATAATAATTTAATAAAAGTTGACTTTCCAGCACCAGTAGGACCAATGACATAAACAAATTCTCCTGGACCAATATTAACATTCATATTGTTAACAGCTCTTACACCTGTCTTATATATTTTTGTTACATTTTCAAGTTTGATCATTTTATCACACTCCTTGTGCACTATTATAACACAAAATACGTCATAAAAAATGTTAAATATAGGTTTTTTGCTATTTCATAACAAATTTTTTTCTTGTATAATACAATTAAGAGGTGATGAAGATGAAGAAATGTCCAAGATGTCATCATGAAATGGCTGAAGATTGTTATTTGAGTGATACTGCTCAACCAGTTAGTAATTATATTGTTATTGAAAAAGATGAAAATTTTAAGAAAAGGGAATATACAGTCAAAGTTGCTATGTGTAAGGAATGTGGGTATTTAGAACTTTATGCTGAGATTGATAAAAAGTAGGAGACTACTTTTTTCTTTATACAAAAAAGAGAAGTTTATCACTTCTCAAATAGAACTACATAAGAAAGATTGAATAACTTTCTTATATTTATTATTTCCTTTTATACTTCTATTCTATGAAATCCTTTTTATCCAAATCAATATTAGGTAAAGTAAATCCTCGACCCTTTACACTATGAATTTCACTACCAATAATAAATGCAGTTGGATCAATATCCATAACAACCTGATGCGTTTTTGCGTATTCACGATTATTCATAACACATAAAACAGCTTGTTGTTGATATTGAAAATATCCTGTTGTCACATTAACAAAAGTACATCCCCTATCAATTTCTTTAAAAATAGCTTCTGCAATCTCATTATGTTTGGAAGAAATAACTAACACTTGTAAATTCTTTTCACCTAAAAGGATCATTCTATCCAAAACAGCATTAGAAATAAACACTGTGATAATTCCATATAAAATACCTTCAAAACTAGAGAAAAATACCTGTGATAACAAGATAAGAGTATCAAACACATTAATAAGTGTTGCAACCGAAATATGTGTTGTTTTATGTAGAATAAGTGGAGGAACATCCATTCCCCCTGTACTATAACCTAATCTAAAAACAATTCCCAATCCAAGACCTATAAAAATACCTGCATATATTGTACATAATAAGATATCATTTGAAATACGAGCCAGTTGTGGCATAGATTCGAATACACTTAGAAAAAATGGAAAAGCAAATGAACTCAAAACAGTTCCAGCCGCAAATTTTTTTCCTAGTATAAAATATCCCAAAACAAGCATAAACATATTAATGATAAAAACAATTATCGCATAATCCAACGAAATCATATGGCTTAAAAGTAAAGCGACTCCTGTTGCACCTCCAACAATTAAGTTAATAGGAATAGCAAAGGCTGCATAACCAAATGCAAGAAGTGCATTTCCAATCAATACTAATATGATATCAATCACCCATTTTTTTACATTATGCATTGTCTTCCTCCTTAACAATAGACTTCAAATATGCATAAACACAATCATCCAAATCACCGTCTAAAATATTTTTTGGATTGTTTGTTTCATATAAACTACGATTATCTTTAACCATTGAATAAGGATGTAAAACATAAGAACGAATTTGACTACCCCATTCAATCGCTTTTTGCTCACCTTTAATATCACTTAATTGAGATGCCTGTTCTTCCAACATTCTTTGATATAATTTAGATTTTAACATAATCATAGCTTGTTCTCTATTCTGAATTTGAGAACGTTGTGATTGACACGTCACAACAATATTTGTAGGAATATGTGTAATACGAATAGCTGAATCGGTTTTATTAATATGTTGTCCACCTGCACCTGATGCACGATAAGTATCAATTCTTAAATCATTTTGATTTATTTCAATTTCAATATCATTATCAAATTCAGGCATCACATCAACCGATGCAAAGGATGTATGTCTTCTTTTTGATGAGTCAAAAGGAGAAATTCTTACCAATCGATGAACACCTTTTTCTGCTTTTAAATGTCCATAGGCATTATAACCAACAAAACGTATTGTAACAGATTTTAATCCTGCTTCTTCTCCATCTAAATAATCTAAAACTTCAACTTTCCAACCTTTTTTATCACCATATCTTTGATACATTCTCATAAGCATAGAAGCCCAATCTTGAGATTCTGTTCCACCTGCACCTGGATGAATTTCAACAATAGCATTATGTTTATCATATTCTTCTGAAAATAATAATGTTTTTTCAAATTCTTCTAATTCCTGTATAAATGTTTCATAATCAGTATCTAATGCTTCTTTAAAATCATCATCTTCAGTTTCTTTTACTAATAAATAAGTTTCATCTAATTCAATGAATGTATCTTCAAGATGTGTATAAGCATCTACTGTTTTTTTCATTTCATTTAACTGATCATATATTTTTTTTGCATGATCTGGATCATTCCAAAAATCATCTTCTAATGTTTGAACTGTTAATCCTTCAATTTCCCTTTTTAATGCTTCAATATCAATAGAAACAAATAATTCTTTGAGTAATAAACGGGCTTTTTCAAGCCCATTTTTAATTTCGTATAATTCCATTATTCCTTAAATTCAATTTCAATTTTAACACTTTGAATTTGTTGTTCTTGTTCACTATTAGGAGCAATACCCATATGAACAATTGTTCTAGAGATATCTTCGGAAATTGATTTTGTCATTTCTTCAAACATATAGAATGCTTCTTCGGTATATTCTTGCAATGGATCTCTTTGGGCATATGCTCTTAAATAGATACCATTTCTAAGTTTTTGCATAGCATCAATGTGATTAATCCATGTATGATCAATAATACCTAATAAAACACGTCTTTCATAATCAAGTTTAATTTCAGCAGGTAAATCTTTATTAAATCGATTTTGATATTGTAAATAAACAATTTCAGATAAACTTTTTATTAATTTTTGAGGATCATTTTCTACAGCCTCTTTATTCTTAGGAACCAAATGAGTTAACAATGTATAATTTTTTGAAATATAATTCATAGCTCCTTCGACATCCACAATTTCTTGTTTGCCATCATTCCTTGTAAACTTATGAACAGTTGCTTCTACAGATTGAACAAACATTCCCTTAACAATTTCATTCAAATCACTTTGAGACATAATATCATCACGTTCTTTATACATAATTTCACGTTGTTGTCTCATCACATCATCATACTGTAATAACTGTTTACGAATATCAAAGTTCTGTCCTTCAACACGTTTTTGTGCACCTTCAATTGATTTTGTTACCATTTTACTTTCAATAGCTTCATCATCTAAATAACCAGTAAAT